>JBARNL010000598.1:0-3640 GCA_049802955.1 Candidatus Angelobacter sp. | reverse complement strand
CGCGATTCTGCCCTAAAATCAGTGCTTGTTCAGAGGCTCCCTAACGTTAGTCCATGGAAATCGATCCATTCCAATCTCCTTTGTGACCTTCGCTTCCTTTTGCGGTGAAATTTTTCAGGTCTTACTGCTGGCAACCGACTGCTGGGCGCTTTGTGTCTTTGCCGCAATGCAGCACTCACCTGCAGGGATCGGGCTTCCGTGGGGACAGGTCCGAGGATGCCCCAGGAATGTGCAGATGCGCTCCGTGGCTTCCGGAGAGAGAATGTGCTCGAATTTGCAGGCTTCTTCCGCGACCTCTTTTTCATCGTGCACGTGAAAGGTCTGGGTAAAAAGCCGCTCGGCCAGGCGGTGGCGGCGAATGACATCTTCAGCGCGCTTGCGGCCTCTTTCCGTGAAGATGATCATGTGATCTCCGTGGCCGGCGTGCTCGACGGTCGGACGGAACGCTACATGGCAGCGATTGAGCACCTGCTTATGGGTATGCGGCTCCAGCGCGTGTTCGGTGAGATCAACCAGGCCAAGGCTCTTCATGCGTTCCAGAGCCAGCCGAATGGGCAGCGCACCCTCAACTTCAACGCGGCCTAGCTCGGCAGGCTCACCATTTTCGGCAAGGACCCAAAGCTCTTCCAGGACTTCATCGAACTGTTCTTCATCTGCCATTGAGAAGATTTCCTGAGCGGCGATCTTGCCGTGGTGCAGCTCAAGCCGGCGATCGGCAAGCCGTGCAACAACCGGATCATGCGTGACCATGATGATCGTGCGTCCCTGAGCGTGCATTTCACGCAGCTTGCGCAGAACTATTTCTTCATTCACAGCGTCAAGGTTGCCGGTAGGCTCGTCGGCCAGGATGATGTGCGGATCGTTGATCAAGGCGCGAGCAATGCAGACGCGCTGCTGCTCGCCGCCGGAAAGCTGAGATGGCAGATGATCAGCGCGGTCCCTGAGACCAATGTGATCGAGTGCGGCCAAGGCTTCAGATTTGTCCGTCATGCTGTGGAAATACTGCGCCAGCATGATGTTTTCAAGCGCCGTGAGATAGGGGATGAGATGAAATTGCTGGAAGATGAAGCCGATCTCTTCCGCGCGGAAGCGGTTCAGCTCCGCAGACGTCATTTTGGAAATGTTGACGCCGTGAATCCATATATCGCCCGTGGTGGGCTGATCAAGACAGCCTATCAGGTTGACCAGCGTGGATTTTCCGGAGCCGGAAGGCCCCATTACGGCCAGCCATTCGCCCGGCGCGACTGAGAGCGAAACGTCGTCAAGCGCGCGCACCTCGACGTTGCTCTTATACACCCGGGTCACGTTCTTGAGCTCAATCGGCATTATTCTCCTCGCAGGATGCCTGCGGGTTGTATCTGCTGCAACAATCTTAATGGAGCCGTGGACGCGATCAGCGCCAGCAGAACGCTTCCCAGCAAAACCGGAAGCAAGAGCAGCGGTTGCGGCTGGATTGCGGCATCAAAATTTACTTTGCCGATCCAGAAGGCGATGCCGCAGCCCAGAATGTATCCGGCGATTGAACCGGTCAGCGCCAGCAGAGTGGACTCAGATGCGAACAGAAAATTGACTGTCCGATTGGAAGCGCCGAGGGCCTTCATAACGGCAAAATCTTTGCGGCGTTCCAGCACCGAACCGGTGAAAGTAGCCACCATACAAAGCATAATCAGGACAACTACTACGGCGGAAGACGCGAGAACCACGGAGCGGGTCTTGCCGACAACGGCAGTTTGGGCCTGAGTGATCTGGCGTACCGGTTTAACTTCAACACCGGGCAGCGCAGCGCTAAGACGGGAAATTGCGGCTTGAATTTCATGCGGTTTGCCTTCCACGCGGACCAGGGCGGTAGCGGGCTGGACGCCTGTGAGATGAACAAAGTCGTCGAGCGGAATATAGACCCTGCTGTCATCGTCTGAGCCGGAATGGAATACTGCCTGCGGACTAATGGACGAACGGATGCTTCCGTAGGCGATCTGCCAACTACCTCCATGGGAAACTGCTTCCGCTACACGCGCACCCACCAAAGCGATACCGAAGCCCCGCTCTTCAAAGGACCAGGCGGTATTCAGTTTGCGCAGCTTGTCGAGATCCGCGCCCCCGACTACTACCCTTGCACCCTCACTGAAGTTTGCGACGGCATACGCAACGGGCACAACTTCGCTTCGGGCACCGACGATTTTGTTGATTCCGGCAAGTTCATCGCCGGTCAAACTGCCGGAAGCCTTGGTGACGACGACGTTCGCGCCGAAGCCGCGGAACTCGCGGCTGAGCTTGCCTTCGAGATCGGAATAAATTGTGAGCGCGGCTGTGGCGATGGTTGCAACCACGGCAACGGAGACCAGAGCGGTGAACGCGCGGTCCTTACGCACCCAGGCGGCTTTCAAGAGCAGGCGGAGCAGAAGCTGCGTGCGGCTCATGCGTCGCCCCGCAGGACAATCGCCGGATCAAACTGCATGGCTTTGCGGACAGCGCCCGCGCTGCCCAAGAACGTAACCAGCACGGCGGCAAACAGCACCACAGCCAACACCACTGGGTGAACCACGATGGCGGAGCCGAAGATGCTTTGACCGATGCGGTGGGCCAGAACCGCGCCGGCAAGAAAGCCAATGAGGCCACCGGCCAGAGCCAGGAAAGCGGCTTCAGTAAGGAAGAGCGAAGCCACAGCGGAATTTCCGGCGCCCAGAGACTTCATCAGGCCCACTTCCTGCCGGCGTTCAAGGATGGTGGCAGCCATGGCGGCGGAAACAGCCAATGCCGCCGCCAGCAATGCCGCCAAGCTCAGCAGCAACATGAGTCCGGTGATGCGCGAGAGCACCTTGCCCTGATTTTGTTCCACGGGGCGCACCTGCTCGACGCGCACGTTGGGCAGCGCTTCACGAAGCTGATAGGCAATCGAGTTAGCATAAGGCGAGCAGTACCAGCGGTCGCGCACGGCGGGGGAAAGCTTGTCCGGATCTTTGCGGGCGAATGCGTCTTCCGGCTTGGTGAGGGCGCTTACGGTCACGCGCCGCACGGCGTTGGGCTGATGAAGGATGATTTGCGCAATGTGCAGAGGAGCAACGATAGCCTGGTCTTCGTCGCCACCGGAATTCAGGATGCCGCTGATGCGCAGCTTGCGGCCGCCGATCTCAATCTGATCGCCTATATTCAACCCCGCTTGTTGCGCCAGCTTGCTGCCGGCCAGAACGTCCGGCAGAAGCTGCCAAGGGAAGCCGCTATAATCCTGCGGCCATGAGCCTTCCACTTTCCACCACGGGTTCACGCTGCGGACGCCGGTAGTGAATTGCTCTTTGCCATACTGCAGAGGCTGGGCAAAGTAAGTGCCGATCAGCTCGGCATTGACCGCGCCGTTGCGCGTCTGGATTTTCTGCGGAGCGTTTAGAAATGGCGCATAGCCTTTGATGTTGTGTCCCCAGAATATGCCTTTCATCTTGATCAAGTCCTGCTCATGGATGAAAGCGCCTTCGCTGGCTGGCTTGAGGTCGACCCCGCCAATGTTCACGTCGAGCGTGTCTTCGATCGGGGTAACAACAAGGTTAGCGCCGAGGCTGCGCAGCTCCTGGTTGATCTTATCGCCAATGTCGTTGCCGACGGCGATCATGGCCGTGGCAATGCTCATGCCCAGCGCAATGGCCAGCAG
>JBARNL010000597.1:0-5633 GCA_049802955.1 Candidatus Angelobacter sp. | reverse complement strand
GGTCTTCAGAGTGGCAGTCACGGTCGCGTTGCCGCCGTAGGGACCAGTGGCCGGCGGGACGGTTAGCGTTGTCCCGGTCTGCGTGCCAATTGTGATCGTGGCGGTGGCGCTATTGTCGTTCGGATTGGGATCGACCGTGGATTTGTTCGAGATGTTTGCCGTGTTGCTGACTACGGTTCCGTTTGCCAGAGTGCCTTTTGTCGTCGCATTCAGAGTGGCAGTGCGTGCTTCCTGCGGACCCAAGGCGGGGAAGGTGATCAACTGCGCCTGTGTGGCAGGCACACTCACGCTGCCGCCGCCGCTGCTGATTGCGTTGGCCGCGGTCTGGTTATACGTGAACGTGGTTGGAGTAGGAACGGATGTTACCGTGAATACTCCATTGAAAGTTGTATTACTAACGCCGCTGATGGTGGCTGATTGTCCGGCAAAAATCTGATGCGGCGCCGTGGTGGTGATGGTGACCACATTGCCAGAACGATTTGCGCCTGTAAGCGCCACGATGACCGGATGCGGAGCGAAATTCGCAAAACTGCAAGTGCCCGCAGTACCGGGGGGCACAAAGCAGGTTGCAAGGTTGGCGCTTCCGCCGCCCGCTGCATCAGAAGTGGGAACATAGTTAGGGGCAGTGGCAGTTCCGCCGCCGCTGACGGCATCAGGCAGGGTCGCGGATTGTTGATACGTAAATTTTGTCGGCGCAATTTGCGTGACTGCTACCTGAGCCCCGCCTGTGTTGAAACTTGAATTGGCCACATTGGAGATTGCCAGCGTCTGCTGCGGGCTAGCTGGGAACTGGAACGGCTGGGTGGTCGTAATTGTGACCTTGCCGCCCAAACGCTGCGCGCCGTTCGTCGCGACGATTGTAAGAGTCGGCGACGGAAACGAAGAAGTTGTAAGCGCTTGCTGATAGGTGAAAACAGTAGGTGATGTCGTTGTAAAAACCTTCACCACGCCATCGAACGTGGGATCGCTCAGGAAGAAGCCTGGCTGGATCGGGTTCGGCGTAGTGGGCACTGGCACTGAGCTGATGGTGACCATGTCGTTAGGCTGTAACAGATGCGGGACAGTGGTCGTGATCGTGACAGTGCTAAGGCCTGCAACGTTGTTTTGACGCGATGCGCCTGCCGGATTCACGATAGGCGAACTTCCACCGGCGCTGAGCGTGGGCGGGAAAGTATCCGCCACCACAGCCGATGAAACGGTGCTATTGCTCTGGTTCGTGATCTTGAGCTGATATTGGACCGGCGCACCCGCAGCTGCCGTAGGCGACAAAGCCGTCATTTCGAGCTTAAGGTCTGCCGTGGTGCAGTTGCGCGCGGGATATGCCACCAGGTCCTGAATTTCACCGGGGCGATTGATGGCAACATCACTCAATGCCGCCAGCACACCGCCATTGCCGATCCTGAACACCGCGACTCCGAATGCGTCGTCCGCTACATAAAGGAAAGTGCCGGTAGCATCCGTTGCCATTCCGGCGGGCGTGTGGACCTGTGCAGTTGTGCCGAATTTTCCAACGTTCACCAGGCTGCCATCAGGATTCACCGTGAAAGAGTTGACGCTGTTGGTGAACTGATTGCTCTGGAAAAGCAAGGTATTGTCAGGACTATATAAGACCAGGTTGGAGTTGTTTCCAGATGACGTAAACGGCGTTCCCGGCACCGGAGTAAGAAGGCCGGAAGTGGTGGTGCCAACTGAATTGTCAACTGTCCAGGCGTCTGCAAGCGCGGGACTGCCGGTGGCTTCACCGGCATAGAGTCGATCAGCGGCGCAACTGAAATCCAAACCGGAAAGACTTCCCGAACCGGTCTTGGCAAAGGGCGATCCCGTGACCTGCGTTAATGCCCCGGCATTGATGGTAAACATCGATACGCTGGTTTGATTTGAAGTCGCCAGGAACTGGCCGTTGGGAGAGATCACCATGCCGGCGTTGGGCGAGCAGCAGTTCGATGTAATAGAGGTCCCTGTAAGAGGATTTACAAACGGAGTCAGCGCTCCACCGGCGCCTATGGTGAAACTTTGAATCTGGCCGTTGCTTGAGGCAAACAGGAAATTGCCGTCCGGCGTTGCCGCCAGTGAAATGCCCTGGCAGGAATCCAGCGTGAGCGACGTGGGAAACGGCGACCCGGCGACGCGGGTGAGTATGCCGGTGGCCCGATTAATTTGGAACGAAGTGATGCTATGGTCGCCCGTATTGGCCACAAACAGCAGATTATTGATCGGACTGAGAGTGATCCGGTTCAGCCCGTAACAGACCACGTTCGCGCCCACTCCGCCGGTGGAAAAGGGCGAGCCGCTCAGTTGCGTAAGCGCGCCCGCGGCGGAAACGGAATAAGCGGAGACCGTATTGGCGGCCGCCTGGTTATTCACATAAACATAGTTCCCCTGGGCCTGCGCGGCCAGAGGAGACAGGACCGCCATCACCAGCGCCAACATGGCTAAGAGCCGGAGCAATCCGGCAGGCTTGGTTCCTGTATTAACTCGCGTGGAAATTTGGGCGCGCATGGGTGTTGCCTCCAAAGGGGGTGCTTAGAACTGAATGAATGCCTGGACCGGATTGCCTTGTGCGTCGTTGTACGTAACGCTCATGGCCGGGCTGCTGCCTTTTTGCCAGGACTCGTACAGGGCCTGGGGAACGCGAAACGATCCGTTTACCTGCGTGCTCTTGCCGGCGGCAAGAGAAAGTCCGGCGAGCGATCCGTAAACGATGCGGCCGGCATTGGGCTCGTGCAGCGAAATAGTGGCGTTGCTGATGCTGGAGGAAGTGTTGTTGGCGACGGTCAGCATGATCGTGAGCTGTACGTCTTTTCCCGCCGCTGCCGCGGCGCCCAGCGCATATTTGCCGCTGAAATCGTTCTCAGACGCGGCAAACGCGCTCAACGCGAGCGCAAGCAATACAACGGTGACAAGTCGCAGGGATGTGCGTGCGGAAATCATAGGATTCCTCCATTGGCTTTGCGCCGTAGCTGAAGCCAAACAAAAAATGAAAACCTTGTTGAAACTGCTTTTAGGGATCGGAGCCCGGAAGGGACTCTCTCTTACCCTGATATTTCGTGTTGCGATACTCTCAGGTGATACTTAATATCGAAGGCATTAAGGGCGGCTTGAAGACTGATTAAAATTTCAAAACTTTAGTAATGACCGCGCCACTCGTGCCAGCTTATTTTGCCGAGCGTTCAGCAAATCAATGCGCAGTTGCCGCATTGAACTGCCCCGACGTCCCTGTTTTCTCCATCAACAGACACGTCGCCGCAAAAACCAATACAACTCAACAAAAAAGTGGGTTTTGAGACCGGAAGGGAATATCCGCGTTCTCTTGCCCCCGTAAAAAATCAGACTTGCAGTGTGTGGATCCAGACCGGAAGAGCCGGACCCTGAAGTTCGTACTACCAGACATGGCAAGAATAAGCAGGTGGAATTAGGGTGCCGTTAAGGACGAATTAAAAATTCAAAAGATTGTTCGCTGTGCGAACCAAGGCGCGGCAATGGTGGATAGAGAAAGCGAGACCCGCTTTTCAGGAAGGAATGAATCCTGGTTCGCTATTTTTGGAGAGGTGCAGTTTGGCAAAATTACAGTTTGCATCTGTCATGGTGAGAAGAAGGCCGAAATTTCGCGCGGCGCTCAGTGAAGGCAATCTGAAAATATTTCGTTCAAGCTGTACCTTTACGCTCTTTTTTCGTTGTTTCCAATTCGCGCCGAGTGTATAAGCAAATCGGGACGCTCCCGGTGTTGCGACCGGGTAACGTCCCTAACCAAAGCACCTAATGACGAGGCGACAATGGCTACTATTGATGTTACTCAAAAGTCCCGGATTTATCACACCCTCTCTGAACTCAATACGGCGTTTGCGGCGATTGTGGGCCACTGCGACACGTTGCAGCAGACCGGATTGTTCAAATCAAAAGCGGCAAAACTGTTTTCCAGTTTCACGCAAGAGCTGCAGGCTGAAATAAACCAGGAATTTCTTGAAGACCTGCATCAGCTTGAGCTAGACGATTGGGGCCGCCACGGCAAAGCCCGCCAGAAATGGGAAAAGTATCTCAGAGATCCTGACGACGTTTTCATTCATGCGGAAGAACGCAGGAAAGAACTGGCCAAACAGCGCAAGAAATACTAGAGGACGAGGATTCAGACAAGATAACCCGCCTGAAAACGGCGGGTTATTTATTTGGCGCGACAGCGCAGTGTAATGGTGGGCCAGTTTGGAATGACGGATTGGAAACTAAACTTGATTCCACTACTGCGAACGTCATCTCGAGCCGCGTTTGCGACGGCGCGCTTTCTTCAGCGCCGGAGTAGCGGCGAGAGACCTTGTGTTCGCTTATCGAATTGCAAGCAAGGCACAAGGTCCCTCCAGCCTACTCGCGCGCTGATCTGCCCATTCACGCCAAAACCGGGCGTTAATGGGGGGCCTGACTACGCGCGCTCGCTTTACGGCTGTCGGGATGACGCTCAATTAACTTACCCATTACGCGCCTCTTGCATTCAACAGCGTAGGAATTTAGTGCGTTTTCTCCGGGCACCAGTCTTCGTCCTCGGTATGAACGGGCCGTTTGGTGGCGCGCGCCTGGATGTCCCGGAGCGTGCATTCGAGCTCAATCAACGCCTTGGAGTAAGCAGGGCGTTGTGTGTTCAGCATGGGATAGAAATTCTTGATGGCGATGGTCTGCCGGTTAGCGCCATGCCGAAAATTCAATTGCGCTTCCCAGTCAAAATCCACGACCCGAATCTGTGAAGGGATCTCAGCCGGCACCGCACGCATTTCTTTGCTATTCAGTAAAACAATCAACCGGTGCAACTGCGCGGGCGTGAGCCGGGTGTAAACAGTGCCGGTTTTACGATCGTTGCCGGACTCACTGTAGCGCACGCGGCCGTCCGCAAATATTTCAAGGTCTTCGATGTGGGCGTTCCCGATAATCGGTCCCTTGATGTCATTGTGGGAAATCAGCATCGGTTTCGGAGCGCCTTTGGCGAACACAAATAACGAAGATAAAAGCATCACAAGCAGAAAAAGGAGTTGCATAGCAGCAGTTTACCTCAAGCCTAAATTCCGCAAACGTCGGTTGAATCCATACCGGTTGTAATAAAAAAAGGCTGGCGATCTTCCGCCAGCCTGTTGGTTAAACGTTGAAGTTACGGAACAATGTAAACGTGTCCCTGGCCGGGTGTCTGAGTGGACGGGAACAGGACCGCGCTGTTTTGCAGTGACTGATCGGGAATGAACAATCCTGAATCGTCCGCAATCGCCAGGTTGGCTTTGGAGTCGGTCTGGCTGTTGAAGGCCAGGGCCGTCACCGGGCCGAGTGGCTGGTTGAGGCTCAAGAGCGGATTGAATGACGCCTGCGCTACCCACTCAACCATGGTGGAGCAGATGGTGCCGAACTGGTCCACTTCGGGTGGCTGGGCCAACCCGCCGCTTACCGCACTGTTCGACGGAAGCCCGAGTGAACCCAGGTAAAGTCCCGGAGCCAGCCCAGGATCAGCCGGTATGCTGGATGAGAGTTTCACGCCCAGCGGAGGCAGGCACCTTTCACGATCGCCCACAGGGCCCGCTGCCACTGCTGCCGGGTTAATGAATAACTGAGGCTCGTTGAGCAATTGTGGCTTAGGGCTTTGCAGACGCGAGACCGGTTTATTG
>JBARNL010000596.1:0-5407 GCA_049802955.1 Candidatus Angelobacter sp. | reverse complement strand
TTTCGTCCTATCGAATGGCGGTGGGCCATCAAACCGCCTTCACAACCGTAAGAATTCGCCAAGCATGCGCTTTGGCAACCAAATTCCCATTTTGAGTCATCTGTTCGATAAAACACATAATTCGTGCAAACTGCTCAATACAGCACACATTTGTACTTGGGATAGGAGTAGCCTTAAGTTTGTGGAGAATGTCATTAAACATCGGCATAACAGGGCAGCTTTGGAACCTAAGGCGGTCTTGATTGACGCAGCGAAAGCAGCAAGAGCGCCAAAGCGCACGCCAGCTAGACCAAAAGCAGCAGCAACAAAATTAGCACTTGCAGCCTTTGCTCCTATGGAGTTTTTGGCCAAAGTTGGGGCCGGCCGGACCATTGCCGAATTGCGTAAAGGCGAAGCTGTTTTTTCGCAGGGTGACCCGGCTACGGCCATTTTTTACGTCCAACAGGGCCGGGTCAGGATCAGCGTGATCTCCAAGGCGGGCAAAGAGGCGACCGTAGCTCTATTGGGTGCGGGTAATTTTCTGGGTGAAGAGTGTATAGCCGCGCCAAATGTGCATCGCGTAACTTCAGCCACTGCGCTGGCCGATTGCACAATACTCCGCATTGAGCGCGACGAGATGATCCGGGTGCTGCATGAAGAGCAGGCATTCTCTGAAGTTTTTGTGGCTTACCTGCTGGCCCGTAACGCCCGCACACAGGAAGATCTGGTGGACCAGCTCTTCAACTCCAGCGAAAAACGCCTGGCCCGCGCACTGCTGTTGCTGGCCCAGTTTGGCAAGGACGGCACCGCGCCTGAGACCGTGATTCCCAAGATCAGCCAGGAAGTGCTGGCGGAGATGATCGGCACTACGCGGTCGCGGGTGAATTTCTTTATGAACCGCTTCCGCCAATTAGGGTTCATCAATTACAACGGCAAATTGACAATCCATACTTCTCTCCTCAACGTGATTCTGCACGACTAGAGCGCTTCCCAAGCTAATGTACCCTGACAGGCTTACCTCAGCGGCTTAAGCCGGTAATGGACCAGCACTTACCGCAGGCAATAAATGCCTGCTCCACCTGAGAGGGATATAGCAACTTTGGAACCGCTATAGGTTGGGAACTGCTTTCCTGTTTACAAAAATTCGGGGCCGATGCAGCAAGGAACCGCTACTTGCCCGCCCTGAAAGACTTGGCATCCGGCGGGTTCCGGCGATCAGCTGCGGGGTAGACCACAGCCGACGAGTCGCTAATATTTCTTGTCATGAATCCGATCATGTCCAGCATGGCCTCTGGCGTTTCCAGACTGTGCAATGAGCCGTCAACCTTTGAGAGGGTTGGGTCATAGCCGTTGTACAGCATCAAGATCGGCAGTTTTGGGTTGAGTGCCTTTATCCTATTCACCAGAAGCACCCTGCTTGACTCTGGGACTGAATGACACATCAGCACCAGACTGAGGTGGTTAGGCGCGGCGACGAAAGCCACCGCAGCATCGTCGTTCAGGGCAGCGGAAACCGAATACCCCGCGCCCTCTAAAATCAAGGTTCTTGTGCTTTGCAGCGGTTGATCCCGACTGATGGTTAGAACGGATTTTGATGTGGTCATACTCTACCTGCTTTGTTCGAGCCAAAAACTTGGGAGATACTTGTCTGGATGATATTCCGGGAGTTCTTATCGCGCTGTAGCAGATTGAACACCAGCGAGCGTAAGGATGAAAAAATCGCAGGGGGTTCAGTGGTCCAATCCGTCCAAAAGAGGTGAGGGTTACGCCCGTTTGTTCGATACCTTGCGATTGCCGGCCGAATGGGCAAGAAACTGCAGCTTGGAATCGCAATAAATGCACGTGGTTTCACGCAATTCCGACGAATCGTTCTGGTCCTCCACGGGGGAGGAACGCAAGCACTGTGTACAGGTGACCACGAAGTAACCCTCGGCGTTAAGTGGGATCCAGAGTGGCGCTCTTTCCGGCCTGCCGAGATGCGGGCGCAGTGGGGAACGCTCAAGCAACTCACCAATCTTGGTGAAGAGCTCATCCGGCCCGTAATCGCCTTTGTAGAAGAATGCATCCGCAATGACACCGCCGGGGGCAAGGCCGGTGAATGCCGCACTGATTACTATGATTGGGATCT
The DNA here is from genome assembly GCA_049802955.1 of Candidatus Angelobacter sp. Taxonomy (GTDB): domain Bacteria; phylum Acidobacteriota; class Terriglobia; order Terriglobales; family Acidobacteriaceae; genus Angelobacter. Next base: position 3,300 of record JBARNL010000596.1, on the reverse strand, counting down.
GAGGGAACCTTCGCCGCACGATGGAGAGCAGTTCGAACCCACTCATGTTAGGCATGGTGAGATCAGAGATAATGACATCCGGCAGGGCGCGCCTCAGCTCCACCAGGGCTTCAAACCCATCCCCAGCAGTCCTGACTTCATACCCTTTCCTGACGAGGAGGACTTCAGATATTTCGCGGATCGCCGGCTCGTCATCTACTACGAGAATTCGGTATTTGAACGACATGCGAGTCCCCTTCCTGCAAAACAGTGGCCAGGGTGCAATAATAATATCTGATCGCCAAAAAAACTTCTCGATTGGGCCAAACAACAGGGGGTGGTTTTTGTTGCCGGGGTGATCAACTCTTAAAATCCAGATCGAAGCTTACGTGGTCTGCCGCCCGGTCAGTTATTGCACGTTCATAACGCACCCGCTCTCCGCATTTTTGGCAAGGAGGGAACTGCTCACCCCGCCTGATTTGGACTAAATGCGATTCCCGATGCTGGTAATGATGCACCCAGAACACGCCAGCTTCAGGTACTTCTGAATTCGGCGAAAAGGGATTATGAAACATTATGTCTCCAGAAGTTATTCGTCGTGAATAGACCACTTTCATATTGTCTCCAGCACCGAGCCGCGACGGGTTAGCTTTACGTTTTCTAAGGGACAACGCTCAATCTGGCGCAAGCATTCAATCGCAAGGGATGCCAGCCCTGGAATGCAAGGGAAAGCGACACCCGAAAGAATGTAAAGGCGTACAAGGAACACTGACAACTGCTTTCTGCAAAGGAAGGGTCAACGTGTGGTTAGGCGTGAAGAGTCTTCAGTTGTGTTACGAGTATACGCTCATAGGCCGTACCTGCCGTTTTTGTAGCCCGAGATTACAAATAAAATTGCGCATCCGGTTCCGATCGCCGGTTCGCAACCGTTTGTTGCCGCCGAACAATCAGCGAGTTCAGGTCCCAAATGTGGCCCGCGATTTGGGCAGACAGACGGGCTGGCACGGCTCATCAATGATGGCCTGATCAGCAGGAGGCAGATGCGGCGCTTAGGGCAAGCGCATCAGCAAGAGTGTAGCGCAGGAGGCGATTTTCCTTACTGCATCTGGCGAGAACTTTCATCGGAATCGGATTGAACGCGCTTATCCGACTGGGCATAGAGAAAATCAGAATCAAACAAGGCGCAAACTCCATCCTCAAAGTTCACAACAATCCCATTATTCACCTGGTTGACGTTTATAATCTTGACGCTCATGCTGGTATCCTCTTCCTTTTTCCCGTGAATGTCAGTCCGGCATCAAACCATGCTGCCGATATTTGACGTTCGTCATTCTATCGCCTATTGTGTTGCAATGGCGGAATCCAACGGAGCACCGGGCAAGATCATTTTTTGGGAGCGTGCCTGATTGCCGCTGTGCGGCTGGCCGGTGAAGAGAGTTGGACCAATTCACCCCGCGTGGCAGCCCGTATAAGCGATGCGATTATGATGGCACGGCGGATTTATGACCGGATGAAGAGCGATTTTCCCCAGATGTGACGATTAGAACAATAGGTAGTCTTCAGAAAAAAATGAAGCGAGCGCAGGCTAACCGAATGCGCCTTAACCGGTAGCGCCACTCTTGCGTTTTGCCAATTCATTCACGCGATCTGCCAACTCCTTCGGCACGTCAACCGGAACGCTCAGCCATGAATCGGCGTCCGTCAACACTTTTTCTGTGTATAGCGGGTACAGCTCAAGGATTTTCGCGTGAGGACAATGCTGCTTTATGAGTGAAACAATACGATGTTTCATATTCGGTAAAACTGTCTGTCCGATCACCGCAACATCAAAGGAATGCTTCAGACAGACAGTAATCAGAGTTTGCTCATCCGTTACCGAGACAACGGTGTGTCCAGCGTACTCCAGGATGAGCCGCCTGGACCGCAACAGCGCCTTATCAACGCCAGTACACAACACCAGCGCCATTCATTTCCTGCTTTCGGGAGAGAGGGAGAATCGTAGAACACGCCGTTGCGTTTGTAAACAAATAACCGCGTTTCAGGGTGAAATGAGGCAGATATCCCTTGAAGAAACCGGCTATTTCAACTTGGTCCTGGAGCTGGCGCAATAAAGCTCAAGGAGGCGAACTCACCGTCCCGCTAACGGTGAACGCCGAATAAGGAGCCGCCACGGAGGCGCGGGGAGTGAAGAGGCTCTCCGCGCTTTTTTGCACCACACCGCAGCTCAACTGCCCCGACGCAACGGCCGCTCATAATGGAAATACACAGGGCATTCGTGCAATTTTTCCATGACAGCCAGGATTCGCCGACGCGGGCTGGCGGCAATCAGCAAACCACACCCTTTGCAATAAGACCCAATCAGCATGACGCAAAAGGGATTAACCTGACGCATTGAGAATGGATGGCTGGATGGCATATTGCTTCGATGCGATTTCCGGGAGCAGAGACACTGGAATTACGCTTGCCGCGCTCCAGCGGCTTGCATCGTATTATGTGGAGAGTTCTGAAATGGCGGCCAAGGGATCGCGCTTGTTTCTGGTAAAATCCGCTGCAGAAAAAATGGCGGACCGGCCCAAATTTCGCACGGATGGAATTGTTCCCCAGAGCGGGATTTACAAAGTCCGGCACAGAAAGCATCGTCTTCCCCATGAGGTCAGCCTTTTTCGCGACCAGCGGTTTCCGCGGTGCGCCCAATGCCAGAATGCGGTGGTCTTTGAACTGCTGCGGGGCGGTAGCGGATGAAGCCGAAGCTGAACTTTTATCATCCCGGATCTGCCTGTATGAACTTCCGGTGCTTGAGGACAACATGCCAGTCAAAGACGACACCCCAATTGCCGGTTAGGCTTTTTCCCAATTGCGACGGCCGAAATGCTCCAAATAGAGGGTGACGGCGGAATAGGCATCCTCAAATGTGTATTCCTGTCCCCAATGAATAATGGCGGCCGAGCCGACCCGCTGCACGATCCAATGATAAATAGTGCCGTTTGGGCGAGCGTCCAGCAGGATGTCGGCGAGGTAGTCGCCAACAGAGAGTCGCGTGTTAGGTGGTTCCGGGGCCAGCTTAGCGGTGACCAGTTGAGTCTCCTTTGAAAATCGGGCTTGCTCAAAAGCGGGAGAGCTGCTGGAAGCTTAGGATTCATTCATGGTTGGATTGGTTGTCCGGCAGAGTAGCTGAATGCTTTTTTCAATTGAGAGGCGTACAACCAAAATGCAACCTGAACACTCCAACTTTGGATTGTCTCTAAGGGTACCTTGCTATACCTCCAAGCCCAGGTACCTCCTTGGTTGGGAGTAAAGTGCGCGATCAACGGTAGTTTGAAT
>JBARNL010000595.1:0-2754 GCA_049802955.1 Candidatus Angelobacter sp. | reverse complement strand
TGGAATGTCGGGCACCCACTGGCCTGACGGTGCGCTCAAGACTTTTGCGAACGGCAGCACGCCGGCGCTGAACCAGAATTTCCAATACACACCGCGCCTTCAGCTTTGCCGAATTACCGCTCTCACTTCAGGATCATTGCCGACTTCATGCACTGACTCACAAAACATTGGCAACATCATGGACCGGGGCTATGATTTCCATGCAGGAAATGGGATTGCCGGCACCGGCACAGACAACGGTAATGTTTTTGCCATCACGAATTATCGTGACGCTACTCGGTCTCAGTCTTTCACGTATGATGCGCTGAATCGTTTGAGGTCCGGCTCATCCTCAGCCAATACAGGAGCGTATTCCTGGGGCGAGAACTATGCCATTGATGCCTGGGGCAACTTGCAGATTTCTCCTATGAGCGGCAAGGCCCACGGCGGCACGTTTGCCAACAGCAGTGACGTTACCAATCATCCGATTGGCCTGGGATATGACGCTGCTGGAAATCTAACGAATTACACTGCGCCGGGGCAATATGCTTACGACCAGGAAAATCGTCTCTCGTCAACTGCGGGTACCACATATACCTATGATGGAGACGGGGAGCGCGTGCTGAAATCCAACACGAGTACTGGCGCTGCGGTAAAGAGGTATTGGTACATGGGCGATAATACTCTCGCTGAAGACGATGGCACTGGAAACTTAACGGCAGAGTATATTTATTTTGCAGGCAAGCGCGTAGCCCGTATCGATCTGCCAGCCAACACGGTGCATTACTACCTATCTGATCATCTCGGTTCAACCAGCATGGTTGTGATCTCTTCGGGTATTCCGGAAGAAGAATCGGATTACTCACCATTTGGGACAGAGTATGTTATTACTGGCGCTGGAGTGAACCGTTACAAGTTCACCGGCAAAGAACGCGATACAGAAACGGGCTTGGACTATTTCGGCAAACGCTTCTACGGCAATTGGTTCGGAAGGTGGACAAGCTCCGATCCAGCGAAGTTCAGTTTCAAACATCTTTTGAATCCGCAAAAGTGGAATAGGTATGCCTATGTACTGAATAACTCTCTCCGCTACTTTGACCCCGATGGCCAAGTAGAAGTAGAGGTCCAGTTGCGTGCCTTTATCTCCCAGCAGACCGTGACGGATCCTCGTGGCCATATCTTTGCAGGCGACAACCGGGGATTTACTTCGTCGCAGAATGTCACGTCGCGTACTTCGATCACCGTAAGGATAGAGACCGACGCATCGATAAGACCCGGAAACCCGATAATCAGCATTACACAGTCCGGAACTGCTGGGCAGACCAAGCAACTGGATAAGAATGGCAATGTGATCAACACCGCTACTCAGACCAAAGGGTTACCCACCGTGACTGGGAGCAGAGATGCAAACGGAAATGCCGTGTTGAACTTCCAGGAAAATGCGAAAAATCCCCTGGAACCGCAGTCGATCACGCCGGGCATCAGGGCCAATCTAAATGTCACTGTTACTCAGAATGCCACTTCTGTTGATGCCTCAGGAACCATCTCAGGCAGCCCCTCGTTTGAGCTAAACGTAGGAAGTACCAATATGCCTCTTCAGACCGCTCCTTCCAGCGATTTAGGCTTTGGATTGGGACTCCTTGAGAACAACTCAGTTCGGGTTGCCACTCCGTTAGTTCCAGCGCCGCCGCCACCGCCAATAGAGGACAAATGACAACAATGATGAGACAGACAACAGGTATTCTATGCGTGGCTACCGCTATCCTTGCAGGCTATTGGGGTAGCCGAGCGATGTTTACAATTTCACCAGACGCATCGCTCTTTTGGCTCCCGATGATTGGCTTTGGCGCTGCGATCCTCCTTCTCGTAGGAGGAGTTTTTACGCTGCGTCCTAAGATCAAGAAGAAGTGGTTTTTGGCGTTTGTTGCCGTAATCCTCGCAACATTTTGGGCTGTATTTCTGCGCGAGTTTTCAGCGCCTTATTGCATTTTCGTAGCTGCTCTAATATTAGTGACTTGGGCGACTTTAGCTTGGGCTTCGGCCAGTCAGCGGTCCGCCCTTGTCGCCTTCATCGCGAACGTGAGCTTGGCACTGTTTTGGTTACCAATGTCACTCGGACTAATCCATACTACGGATTTTCTCGCTTCTCTCGCATCGAACAGCCTGATGGTTGCCCTGTGGCTATTGATCGTCGCCGCGTCGGTGCTTTCAGGCTTGGCTTCTTTCATGCCTCGGAGACCATGAGCAATTTGCTGCAGAAGACCTCGCCTGCGCCCAACCAGACCGGAACGGCCACGCAAACCGTGAGCTATTGCTATGACGCGCTGCATCGCGTAACCGGCAAAGGCTATGGAGCGCAGGGCTGTCCGCTCACAACGCCCGTAGTCAGCTACACTTATGACTTCGGCGCAAATGCCATAGGCAAGTTGACATCGCTCACGGACCAGGCCGGAAAAGGAAGTTACACATATGACATTATGGGAAGGATAGTCACAGAGACGCGCGTGATCTCGGGCGTGAGCAAGTCCATGAGCTACAGCTACAACCTGGATGGCTCGCTCAAGACGCTGACGTACCCCAGCAACGCGGTGATAACCTATACGCCGGATTCAGCGGGGCGCGATCTCTCGGCCGTGGACAGCGGCAATGGCATTAACTACGCCACAAGTGCCACATATGGGCCGGACGGTGGCATGACGGGCTTTATCAGCGGCAACAGCGGAACTTTTGCCGGGATCACCAACGCGTTCACTTATAATAAGCGCTTGCAGCCGG
>JBARNL010000594.1:0-1613 GCA_049802955.1 Candidatus Angelobacter sp. | reverse complement strand
CATAGACAGGGACTATCGACCACAGCTTGAATTGACTGGGAACATCGTGGCAACAGTCCAAGGTCTTACAACTCACCTAGAGCGACAATTGACTGCTGATACCGATAAAGCGATCCTTAAGAGCTATGTTTACACAGACATGAGTATCTTGTGTAAAATATGACTAGTTGTATTACTATGAGTTTTATTATAATTCTTGGTCCAATCGGATACTGCCTTTCCAATATCTGATTCATTTTCAAATATACTGTTGTTGACGGCCATCCTCTGCATCCACATCCATCTCACTTCTATTAGGTTGAGTTCAGGTGCTTTGGTAGGTAGAAATACCAGTACAATTCTTGAATGCTTCTTCATAGCTTCCCTTGTTTTCTTTGACCTGTGAATCGATGCGTTATCAAGTACTATGAAGACTTGTTTGATACTCGGATCACATAGTGAATCCACCTTGTTGATAAAATCGATAAACTGGCTGCTTTTCTTCTGTTTGTAGCAGTGGGTATACATTTTATCATTGGTATAGTCATATACACCAAATACATTCAGCAATCCTTTGACTTTCTGGTCATGTTCTACCTTAGCCTGTACAGAACTCCAAGATGAACCACCATATGTTTTTGCTGCTATGGGTCCCTTCTCATCTTGGAATAAAAGTATTGAACCTTCTGGTGTATTATTCTTCAGCTCCTCGATACGCTTTTTTTAAATTATATTCTGTACCCCTACTTTTAGTACCAAATACAGTCTTTGAATGTCTCCATTCAATACCATGCTTTAGAAGTACATTTCGTATTTCAGCATGGCTCATACTATTAACTATCCTCTTTTCCATAACATATCCAACCAAAACCCGTAATGACCATGTAGAGAATTTCAATCCAAGTTTCCTTGGATTAGTTGAAGCTATCCGTACAATCTCTTTTTCTATATCATCAGTTATCTTTGGAGCAGTATGATTATGTTTTCTTGATGCAATGCCATCAATACCATGGCTGTTAAATCTGTGTATCCATTTCCTTATGTTGTTATCATGGTGATTTGTCTGTCTGCGTATCTCTGCTACAGTATAACCTTCACTTCTTAGAAGAATAATCTTGGCTCTGTAGTCTGCTTCTGCATCATTATCCATAATCTCATACAGATTGTTCTTCTCGTCTTCAGTAATATCTCTGAGATAGGTAGGCTGCATAAAGTATTAGAAGAATTACTCAGCTAAAGCTTCTCCTGTAAAAATTAGCCGGCCATTCAATCATATTGTATTTACAAAATTAACCTAGATGTGGCTTTACAATGCTCTTAAGGTTAGGTTAACCGATATCAATACGTTCAGTCATTATGACGGTCGGTAAGATAGACACAGCTTACGCATGAAAATGCAAACACTCGGTTAGGTTAGCTATTGCTCCGCTAAATGAAAGAAAGGACAAGTATCTTTGTATATATGTAGAATCTTCAGCCCCTAATCAAGAGATAATATCACAGCTGGGAAATGCCATTATCTAATAAGGAATTTTGTACGAGATCTTAGATAACCTTGCAACTCATGGAATTGGAGAACCTAACACTGACACTTGACTTATTTAGTGATATCATGGCATTATTGCTACGATTTG
>JBARNL010000593.1:0-2882 GCA_049802955.1 Candidatus Angelobacter sp. | reverse complement strand
AAAAAATATCGGCATGAGATCACTCTGCCCTGACGTTTTGATAAACGTCTTTGTCAGCACCCGCCGCCGATCAAAAGAAAGCAAAAAAATCTAAGTGTCTACGTTTAAAGAACTTCCCATATCTCCCTATCTACAGGACCGTCTGCGTGCGTCCGAATTTGTAACCCCAACCGAAGTCCAGGTGGCAGCCATACCGCACGTCGTGAACGGCAAAAATGTTGTTGCCACAGCCCAAACCGGCACCGGTAAGACTCTTGCCTTTCTGGTTCCCGTGATGGACAAGCTGATGCAGCAGGCAGAATCGCGGCCCGGAGCCCTGGTTCTGGTGCCTACCCGTGAACTGGCACTGCAAATTGGCAAACAATATGAACAACTGCGCGGCAAAAAACTGCCCCCGGCAGCGCTGCTGATTGGCGGCGTTGCGGAAAAATCACAGCTTCGTGCGGTGCGCTCCGGAGCCAAGCTGATCATCGCCACGCCCGGCAGGTTTGAAGACCTGTTTGACAGAGAACTGATTTCGCTGGTCGGGATAAAGATCCTGGTGCTGGACGAAGTGGACAGAATGCTGGATATGGGATTCATCCCAGCCATCCGCAGGATTGTGAGCAGGCTGCCAAAGTCACGGCAGACCCTGTGCTTCTCCGCTACGCTGGAAGCCTCTGTTGAACACCTGATCGATGACTACGCTCGCGGCGCTGTCAGGCTGGCTTTTGGTTCAACCAAGCGGTCTTCTGAATCAGTGAATTTGACCGCGTACGAAGTTCACGCCGATCAGAAGCTTTCACTGTTGAAGCGACTGCTCAATGAGGAAACCGGCCGCACCCTGATTTTTGTTCGGACCAAGAGAGCTACCGAGCGGTTGGCTGAAAAGCTGAACCGCCAGGGAATGGCTGTAAGCGTGTTGCACGGCGACCGAAGCCAGTCACAGCGCAACAGCGCCCTGACAGCTTTCCAGCATGGAACATCCCGTGTTCTGGTGGCAACGGACGTGGCTTCACGCGGAATCCACGTTGACGATATTGCCCAGGTCATCAATTACGATCTGCCGGCGATACCTGAAGACTTCATCCACCGAGTAGGACGGACGGGAAGGGCCGGAGCAACAGGCTCTGCCATTACGTTCTTTTCCGGAGTGGAGCGTTCCGATCTGGCCAGAATTGAGCGCACTCTGCAGTTGAAAATGCGCCGTGGGCACGTTGACACCGGCTTGGTCCGGGAAGAACGCGCCATGCCGGTGGATGTTTCCAGCATGCGGGCGGAGCCGGTTAAACCTGGATCCAGGATGGTTCGCCTTCCGGGAGAGGTCTTTCAGCGCTACACGGTCTAAGAATCGTCATGATGAAGGCCGAAAGGCTTTCCAAACAGCTAATTTTCGGGTCTTCGGCGGCATTTCCCGCCAAGACCCGTTGTTATTAGGGATGCACTTGACAGATTCTCCTATAGAATAGAATCATGTCCACCCAAAATGATCCTAAGGCTGACCTGCTGGTAAAAACTGCCGACTTTTACCGGCGCTCCATTGCCAATTACGGGCAATTTACAAGAACAGAAAGAAAACCACGAACCAAAAAACAGCTGGAGCAACGGCTTCAGACCATTCTCAAGGAAATCGATTCGCTTGGCGTTAAGCCCGTTTCCGCAGACTGATACCAGAATCGAACAGCAGTTTAGTGGCATCATCAACCCCCGGAAGCAACTGCGTTCAACCGAGCACGAACCGTGACGCGCTGCCGAATAAGTCCTATGGCGGTTAAACCATCTCCTTGGATGGGATCGCATAAATATGGCCAAGACTCGCCAATTTACACGATCCCGCCCGTAATCTTTGCTCGCCCGCAACGCGAGAGGTAATCACTGTTGGCCACCCACGATAAATTCGACCCTGACTGGAAGCAAGTAGATCCTGAAGACGAGGACAAGCAATACCTAACTCCAAATGAAGCTAGCAGCTTTATTGGCACGGAAGTGTCTTCCGCGGATGATATCGATGACCTGGTAATGACGCTGGATACCGAGGGCATTGATCTGACCGAAGGTGAATTGCCTTCACAACGCCGCAGAAAGACCGGCTTTGGGATCGACGATCAGGAAGAGCTGGATACCAGTGTCGCGCCCAGCGTGCTGGATAAAACAAGCGATCCTGTACGCCTCTACCTGCGTGAAATGGGCACGGTTCCACTGCTTACGCGTCAGGGAGAAATCGAGATCGCCAAGCGATTTGAACGCGGACATCTCAGGGTCCTTAAGGCAATTTCACGTTGCCCAATCGTGATTCGAGAGATCAAGAGCCTTGGCGCCGATCTTGAGTCAGGCGCGCGTTCAATAAAAGAGATAGTCGTCTTTAACGAAGAGGACGTCACTGACGATATTCTTTCCGCGCGTACTCAGGCCACCATCGATGAGATTGAAAAGATGGCGGAACACTACAACAAAGCACAGAAGCTGGAGGACAAACTTGCAGGCATCAGCCGCAAGCAAAATCCCAAGCCATATCGCCGGTGCCAGTGGAAGCTGGGACGGGAAAGGGTTGCGGTTTCCCAGGTCATACGCAGCTTCAAGTACACTCCTCAGGAAAGAAAACGGCTGATTGATCGCGTGACCACCACCACCGACACCATGCGTTCACTGGACCGCCAGGCGCAACGGCTGGAAAAGAAGATTGATGGCACGCGCAATGAAGAGCATCGCGCTGAGTACAAGCGCCAGCAGAAAAGCTGCCTCACAGACCTGAAGCAACTTGAGCAGGAAGCCGGCGTCAATTACAAAGAGCTTTGCCGCACGCAGCGGGAAATCACGCAGGGTAACGTAGACGCGGAATATGCCAAACGCGAACTAGTGGAAGCGAACCTGCGCCTGGTCGTCTCAATTGCAAAGAAATATAC
>JBARNL010000592.1:0-4385 GCA_049802955.1 Candidatus Angelobacter sp. | reverse complement strand
AAGTAAAGGTTTTCAATGTTGGCAATCTTTGGCAATCTCGTTAGTCGCCCATAGCTGCTTGCGCGTCGATGCGAGTCGGCAGGCTCGGCCCGTGATTTGCTACCTGGGAAAAAGCTGCCACTGCAACCGGCACCGGATGTTCCCAGTCATAACCCTCTTCTCCATGCTGCGAGAGATCGAGACCCTGAATTTCATGATGCTCAGGCACACGCAGACCAATAACTGCATCGACCAGTTTTAATATGCCCAGCGTTCCAATGACCGCTAATGCAGCGGCAATCCCAACTCCGATTGCCTGGTTGACGAACTGATGTGTGTTCCCTTCCAGAGCGCCGGAAGCCAGCACGCGTCCGCCGGAATCTTTGAAGATGGGATTTACGGCGCTGCTGGCGAATACGCCCGTGAGCAACGCGCCCAGCGTTCCGCCTGCGCCATGAATGCCGAAGGCGTCAAGCGAATCGTCATAACCAAAGCGGGCTTTCACATGCGCAACCATCAGATAGCAGAAGACGCCGGCGATTGCGCCAATGCCAAGAGCCGCCATCGGCGTGACAAAACCTGCTGCGGGCGTGATGGCAACCAATCCCGCGACTGCACCGGAGATCGCGCCCAGAGCGCTGGGCTTTCCGTTACGCAACCACTCGGCGGCTACCCATCCAATGACGGCAGTGGCGGCGGCGAAATGCGTCGCAACAAAAGCGCTGGTAGCCAGACTGCCGGCACTGAGCGCACTGCCCGCGTTGAAGCCAAACCATCCTACCCAGAGCAGGCACGCGCCGATAAAACTCAGCACCATGCTGTGCGGCGGCATGGCCTCACGCGAATAGCCGATGCGGTGGCCAAGATACAGCGCGCATACCAGGGCGGAGACTCCAGAAGTGACGTGAACAACGGTGCCGCCGGCGAAATCGAGCATGGGGAAACGTCCGCCCAGCGCGGCGTTCAGCAGGCCGCCTTTTCCCCAGACCATATGGGCCATAGGGCTATAAACAAAGGCCGACCACAGAACCATGATGACGACCATGGCGCTGAATTTCATCCGCTCAGCAAAAGCGCCGGTGATCAACGCCGGCGTGATGATGGCAAACATGAGCTGATAGATCATGAAAGTTTGCGCCGGGATGGTGGCAGCGTAGTCGGCGTCAGGCTGCGTGCCGACGCCATGCAGAAAAAGATTGTGCAGTCCCCCGATAAAACTGTTGCCTTCGCCAAACGACAGGCTGTAGCCCACAATGGCCCACACGACCGTTACCACGGCCATCAGGGCAAAGCTCTGCATCATGGTGGCCAGAACGTTTTTCTTCCGCACCAGGCCGCCATAGAAAAGCGCCAAGCCCGGGCCGGTCATCAACAGCACGAGCGCAGAGCTCATCAGCATCCAGGCGTTGTCGGCGGAGCCTTTGGAGTCGGCGATCTGTTGTTCCAGTTTGGCGATGCGATCGCTTTGTGCGTCCGTGTGCGTGGACGCAGCAGACTGCGCGAGCAAAACAAGGGGCGAGCACAAGAGAAATAAAGCCAACAAACAGCGCAGGAACTTTGGCATAGATTGTTCAGCTCTCCATTGTTGTTCGACTTCAGTGCCGCAAAGGAATCGTCTTGAGAGACACTCTAGCGAATGCGCGTCGCAGAGGGAAATCGAAAAATTTTATGGAGGGTATAAGATGTTTGATCTTGCAAGTAGCTGATTTGTGAAAGACGGGTCGCGGAAAATTGGAGGGCCAGCTCAGGCGTTTTTGGGGATCGTTGAAAGGAATTTTGTGGCTGCTGATGAAAATCGCGGTGAGGATGATCGAAATCCGTGCTGTCAAGTTCCGGCTGAAACTTACTTTCTGCCGATTGTGCTGGCGTTCTCTTTTCGAAATAATAAGTAATCGCTAAAGTTACTCAAATAGTAAACTGCAAGAAACACAATTGCTGCGCGAAGACGGTTAGTATTGATCCATCATGCTCTCTGGGGTGTTTGATTTGCGCCGACGCAAGCCGCAAGCCGCTGAACCAGACCACCTTCTCGACCATTTGAATAAGGTCGAGCGGGACCTGCAGAAATGGATTAGCAGCTCACCCAAAAACGCGGCCCTGTTCCGGCGCGATCCGCTGGGCGCCATGCGCGCTGCCGGACTGAACCTGGAAGACGACATCATGCTTGAACTTGAAATGATTACCAAATCAATTGCCAGAAAACTCAAGTGAAATTTTTTCGGCGGCTATGATCTAATCCGTCTATGCCGCCAAAGCCTGATTATGGAATCGACGCACCCAGCGTCGTCCGCAACCTGCTGGTAATTGGCGCGGTGCTCATCATCTCAGGCTTCGTCTTTCCAATCGTTCACCTGGGCAACGTAACAGTTCTCTGGCGCCTCAGCGCCTTCTGGTCAGGATCGTCTTGCCTGGTGAGCGGAATCTTGATGTTGCTTTATGCCAAGTTGGGCAAGTTTCGCCATCGTGACTTGATGCTTAATATGCTGCACTGGCGCGGCGACGAACGAGTGCTTGATGTAGGCACCGGACGCGGTCTGCTGCTAATCGGCGCAGCCCGGCGGCTGACTACCGGCACAGGGACGGGCATCGACATTTGGAGTACCAAAGATCTTTCCAGCAACTCTCTGGAGCGCACACAAGCCAACATTGACATCGAAGGCGTTCAGGACAAAGTGGATCTCAAGAGTGATGACGCGCGTAAGCTCAGCTTCCCCGATGCCAGCTTTGACGTGATTCTTTCGAATCTGTGCATCCATAACATTCCTGAAGCGGAGGGCCGTGCACAGGCCTGCCGCGAGATTGCACGCGTGCTCAAACCAGGAGGTATCGCGCTGATTTCAGATTTAATGAATACTGGTGCGTACATGAAAACATTCAATAGCTGCGGCCTCAAGGCGAGTCGCACGGGTTTTAATTTTCTTACATTTCCATGGTTGAGAGTGGTAAGGGCTGAAAAGCTCTGATCTTTGTCCGCCTTCTAGACTTGTAGCTCCGGAACTATGTCCGCGTTTGAAACGATTCCGCTACCGACGGCAGGCCTTCCACGCGTCCAGCAATAATTGCCTGAAATTCTTTCAACAGTTCGCTGTGGAGCAAAGTGTTGCTGCCCAGCACTTCACGGCTATCGATATTAAATGGCCCGCCAGTAAAGTTAGTGACTGTTCCGCCAGCCTCTTGTACCAGCAGAACGCCCGCAGCGGTGTCCCATGAGTTGAGATTGAATTCCCAGTAAGCATCATAGCGCCCGGATGCCAGGTAACAAAGATCAAGTGCTGCCGAGCCGGCGCGGCGCACGCCATGCGAACGCAGCGTGATCTGGTGATAAAAATGGATGTTCGGGTTCTTGTGCCGCTTATGGCTGGGAAAACCAGTCGCCACAAGGCTCTCTTTTAACTTTGCGACAGAAGAGACATGGATTGCGCGGCCATTGAGGAATGAGCCGCCATCTTTTACCGCAGCAAACATCTCATCGCGCGTAGGGTCATAAACCACGCCCGCGATCCTCTCCCCTTTGTATTCAAGCGCTATGGAAACGCAAAACACCGGATAGCCATGGGCAAAGTTCGTGGTGCCGTCCAAAGGATCAATGTGCCAGCGGAAATCGCTCCCTGTTTCCCGCCGGCTGCCTTCTTCGCCGATCAGGTCGTGATCCGGCCATTGTTTGCGGATACGCTCCACGATCAATTGCTCAGAAGCGCGATCGGCTTTGGTCACCAGATCGGCATCGCCTTTATATTCAATGGAAACTTTGCCGAAAAACGACATGAGCAGAGCGCCAGCCTCGCGGGCCAGTTCCTGCATGGGATGTATGTAGATTTCCCCGCGTGGCATCAGCGGGCGCGACGCCCGGTATCTTCCGCAATGTACATAATTTCGTGCTTGAAGATGAACAAATTGGGCGAGCCTTCACGAGTAAGGCGGACCATGTTTACGTCGTAGTATTCAATCCAACCGTGCAGCGCCTCTCCGCAGACAAGCTTAACGGTGACCGGCGTCTGTTTCTCGCCCAGGGCTTTCAGGTAAGAAGACTCCATACCCGTATCGTCGGGAGGCGGAGTTTTGGTGGTTTTTTTGGCGAAGGCTGGTGCGGCGGCACGGAACGACATGCTCAGTATTGTAGCGTAAAAAGCTGTCAAATAATCGCAGAAAAAGCAGTTAGTAATCAGCACTCCACATTCAGCCCGGAACAGTGTGTTACACGGACAAGGAAAACCTGAAACACAGAGGAAAGGAGTAAGCAGAGGAAATTCGGATAATGAAAATTCCTCTGCTACCTCCATTCCTCTGCGTTTCAAAATTTTGGGTTTCATTTGCGACTAAATGATGATACCGATGGCTAAATGCTATCTTGCCGGCGCGGTGTAATATCCCGCGCGATGGCGGACCTGATAGGGCCGTCCTTCAGG
>JBARNL010000591.1:0-3209 GCA_049802955.1 Candidatus Angelobacter sp. | reverse complement strand
ACTTCCGCACCGGCGCGCACAACTTCTTCGATCACGACGCGCTGGGCAATTCAAACCTGTTCATTCCTCTCACCATTCAGAGCGTCCGCATTGTGGGGTATGAAGCCACTGTGCGCTCGCCGAAATTATTTAAGAAGATCGATCTGCACCTGGCTTATTCTCACCAGTCCGTGGAAGGCTCGGGCGGAGTCACCGGCGGACTTACTGATTTTGCTCCGCCGGCTGCCGGCTTCTTTTTCCTTGACCATGATCAGCGCCACACCTTGAGCACGGGATTTACCGCTACGCTGCCTGCGAAGAGCTGGCTTTCCGGAAATGTGAGCGCCGGATCGGGTTTCCTGGATGGCGACGGTCCCGGGCACTTGCCGGCCTATGCAACGCTTGATGTGTCCGTTGGACATTCGTTCGGCGAGAACTGGTCCGCCAAGCTGACCGCGACCAACCTGACGGATAACCGGTATTTTATTGACCTCAGCAACACGTTTGGCGGCTCGCACGTGAGCGATCCCCGAATGGTGAGCGTGCAGCTGCGGTATAAGTTTCATTACTAAAGCGGTTGTAATAGATAGCGTGAACTTTAAAAAAAATACAAGTCTCTAGCCTACTCGCCCCGCTGATGAAAGCGCGGGCTCGCTGACGGCAATCGGGATGACGATTCTTTGGGATAGGAAGCTGGATTGGTTTAGCGTTGTCCTGCGGAAGCGCCGGCTGAAGAGGGCGCCACGGCGATCGCCTTGCGGATATGGGCCTCCGGCGCTTTGTCATTGAACTGAATGGCGGCGTCTTTCACGCTGACGCCGAGTTTCTTCCAGAGCTGGTCAAGATCGACGGGAGCAGGCTTGTCGCGCATCTCATGGTAAAGGTCGCGCAGAACGGTTGTCCCTGTGGCTTTATCTCCGAGAACCAGCGCTTTGTCAATGTTCCAATCTTCAGTGATGTTGCCGCCGCCCTGGTTGATGCCGCGCAGGGCATCTTCAAGTCCTTTACGGTTTTTTGTGCGCTCGCGGATACGAACGTCGGCCAGCAGGCAAAAGATTGCGCCGCCCCAGTAGGTGCGGCCCCAGGTATGAGTGTTGTCCAGGCCGTGATCGCCATCTTCAGGCTCGCCCTTGTGCATATCGAAGATGAAGCTGCGCCACATTTCATCGATCGACATCAGCCCCACGCGCACGCGCGCCACAGGCTCAACATAGGTTGAAATTCCTTCTTCGATCCAGTGCTGATCGTCAGGCATGGAGGGAAAAGCGAGGTGGATCATCTCATGGACCAACACCCAATCATTTTTGGTTGCAGCAAGATCGGCCTCACGGCCTATGCTCACCAGGATGAGGCCGCCATCCTTGGGATAGGTGACACCATGTCGAATCCCGGCGCCAGAATAGCTTTGAATCTTTAACGTGAGATGAGGAACAGGGAAGCGCCCGTAGTAGCCAGCGACGGCATTGGCTGCGCCATGCACCCAGCCGAGCAGCTCGTCGCGGGAAAGCCTCATGGGCCCGTCGGGCAATGTCACATCGATGGTGGCGCCGGAGACTTTCACCGTCGCTGCATCGTTGCCGCTCTCTTGTGCGGCGACAGTCTTCAACGGGAGCGCCAGAAGAGCGACCGCGACTGTCAGGAAAACGAGGCTGAGACAGCGAAATCCCATGGATGACAGAGTACCATCTGCCGTCAGTTGGATGCAGCCGCAGCGATAGCCGTCCTGTGTTTCTTGCGGTAGGCGCGTATCAACGTATCGACGGAGAATTTGCCGGGGCCAAAGATCAAGATCAGCAGCGATACCAGCAGGAACGGGAACGGATCAGCGCCGAAGAACTTTCCTGATTCGGAAAAGAAAGAAGTGAATGCTTCGCGGTCAGCAGTGATATAGGCCACGATCATATTGATGAGCAAAGGAACCGATATCAGTCGCGACGCGAGTCCAAGAATCAAAAGAATTCCGCCGACCGTTTCTAAAGAAGCGTTGAAATAGGCATTCAACGTGGGCGCGGGAATGCCGAGATCGGTAAAGAAGCTGACAACTTTGTCTATGTGGCCAAATTTTCCGATGCCACTCTGGAGAAAAAGCCATCCCCAATAGACGCGGATCAGCAGCAGGAAAGGAGATTGCAGGGAGTTGACGGCCTTAAGAAACCAGCCGTAAGCGACTTCAGCTTTTTGCGTTAAAGCACTCATGTTTGAGCTTCTTTTTCCGGCGGACGGCAGAACCAGCCCAGCTGCGACCAGTTGGCAAACCAATCGTGCAGTTGCTCCATCACGCGCTCCAGTTTTTTCCCGGACCAGTTGACGGACGTTTCAATGGCCTGTGAGAGAGGCTGGCCCTGCTGCAAAGCACGGAGCAGCGCAAACCCTTCCGGCTTCAGGCGCTTGAAGTAAACCATATTCTCCTGGCGATGGACGGCCAAGAAAACTTTTTTACCCTTGGGCAGAGGCAGTTGCTTGCGCGGCGCGGAATCGGAATGGTCCATCATCACGACGTTGCTGGAGATGTCGGTTTCAGGATCTTCAGTTTCGCGCACCTTCAGCAGAAGTTCATCCACGGGATAGGCAAGATCGAGTAGTTGAAGATATGGCTGCAAATGAAAGACTGGATCTTCACCCAGGCTGGCCAGTTCCGCCTGGCTAAGGACCGGGTACTCAGCGGCATCAAAGGCTTCAATATCGGCCCATTCCAGCCTCACCATATCAAGCGCCATACGCTCATTGCTGGAAATCAAATCAGGATGCGCGCGCAGCCAGCTCTCCAGCCGCGATCCGAGATCGCGCAGCGTGTATGAGACCGACGGCATCTCGGTTAGATAGCTGAGAAGAACTTTGTCAAATGCTTCTTGTCCGATCACCTCACGCAATCCGGGAAAGTCGTCGGCAAGGGACGAGAGAAGCCGAAACCAGTAAACGCGATTGTAGATTTCCAGGCGCTCGACTGAGGTCAGCCGGTCATTGGGCTTTACGATCTCCTCTGCGATCTCTTTTGTGGATCGGCCATCGAGGGTTTGCTCACGCATGCGCTCATCTTCGGTCAGCGGCTGCCGCACCACGTCAAAGACCGCGCGCTGGAGCTGTTCCAGGTTCAAGTGATGGTGGCTCATGAGGCCACCGCCGCGCTGGCAGGAATGTATTGTTTGGCCTTCAACGCTTCTTTGTGGACCTCATCGAAAGAGGGGATGTGATCGTCCCATTCCAGCAGCGTTGCCGTGGGGCCCACCATC
>JBARNL010000590.1:0-4213 GCA_049802955.1 Candidatus Angelobacter sp. | reverse complement strand
CTCTTTCACCCGTGACCACACGCTTGATGTTGAGCCGAATTGCGGGCGTGAGCGTAAGCGGGAGTCCGCAGGCGAAATCCTGAGCTCTTGGCGAAGGATCTCTGAATACTAGGCCGTAACCAGCGATCCCACTCTTTCGCCCGTGACCACACGCTTGATGTTGCCATGCACATTCAGGTTGAAAATTACGATGGGCAGGCTGTTTTCCTGGCAAAGCGAGATCGCGGTGGCGTCCATCACGCGCAGCCCGCGCTTGAGCACGTCAAGATAGCTGATGGATTCGATCATGGTTGCAGTGCTCACCAGTTTTGGGTCGGCATCGTAAATACCGTTCACCTTGGTGGCTTTCATGATCACGTCCGCCTTGATCTCCATTGCGCGCAATGAAGCTGCGGTGTCCGTGGAGAAATAAGGATTGCCGGTGCCTCCGGCAAAAATCACCACACGGCCTTTTTCCATGTGCCGCAGCGCCCTGCGCCGGATAAACGGCTCGGCCACCTGGTTCATCTCCAGGGCCGACATCACGCGAGTGTGAACGTCTTGCTTTTCCAGCGCGTCCTGCAATGCCAGCGAGTTGATCACCGTGGCCAGCATGCCCATGTGGTCCGCGGAGACGCGGTCCATGTCGCGCGCCTGCTCGGCCACGCCACGGAAAAAATTCCCGCCGCCAACCACCAGTGCAATTTCCACGCCGAGGTCGCTGACGTCTTTGATTTCGGCGGCAATGGAGTGAATGCGGCTGGTTTCGATCCCAAAGCCTTTGTCCCCGGCCAGGGCCTCACCAGAGAGCTTGAGAAGAATGCGTTTGTAAGCAGGCATGCTGGATAAGTATAGAGCACGCAGCAATCTTTCCCGAAGTCCCGAGCGGGCGCAGTAGGAGTGGGCGCGATGTCCGCTCAGCGTGAGCGGGAACTCGCAGCATGAGCAGCCCAGCAGCAATGGCAATTGGCAGGGACTTTGGGTCTTTGCTCCTAGCACTCAGCCTTTGGATTTAGCTTTCAGCCCACGTGAGATCGGGTCTGCTTTAGCCAGGTTAATTGCTAATTGCTAGCTGGCTTCACTCACACCTCAGCGCTTCCATCGGATCCACTTTCAGCGCGCGACGCGCAGGCAGCAGTGCAGCCACTCCGCCGACGGCCGAGAGCAATCCGGCGGCGGCCAGATAGCTCAGCGGATCTAAGTTGCTCAAGCCGTATAAATATTGTCGCAGGATGGCGGAAAGCAGCGCCGCCATCACCAACCCGGAGGCCATGGCGATACTGAGAGGCCGAAGAAAATTGGAAACCATGTTGCGCACGATTCCTATTGAGGTGGCGCCCAGGGCAATGCGAATCCCGATTTCGCGGGTCTTCTGCGAGACGTTGTACGCCACTACGCCGTAGAGTCCCACGATCGCCAGCACCAGAGCAAGCGTTCCCATGCCCCCAACCACGCCGGCAACATGCTGGGAGTCGGAGAGCTTTTCCGCCAATGTCGCTTTGAGCAGCTGAATATTCGGGCTCAGAGAGGCATCAATGGCTCGTGTTACCGCGGAGACGTTCGCCAGCGCGTCCTCGGGAGCTTGCGAAGTTCTCACCAGCATGGTCGCGGTGCTGGTTGATTCCGGGGCTATGGGCATGTAGATCTGAGCATCGTCACCGTTGCGCAACCCGGTGCTGCGAGCGTTGCCGGCCACACCGATCACGGCAAACTGGCGCTCCCCCTGTTTCCACGTTTGCTGCATCGGGTCCTTGCCGGACCACAGGTTGCGTGCAGCCGCTTCGCTTACGATGATCACATTCAGATCTTGGGGAGCAAAGTCTCGTCCGCGTAGCAGCGGTATGCCCATGGCCTGGAAATAGTGCGGCGAAATGTCATTCATATGGATATTCACTTTGATCTCGCCTCCGGCGCGCCTCATGCGGACGTGGTTTCCCAGCGGCGTCACTGCGGCGAGTGCGGCAGACTCTATGCCCGGCAATTGTTCAACGCGCGTGCGCAGCTCCTGCATATATTCCACTGATTTGGCTGGCGTGTAGCCATGAGCGTAGAGCTGCGGATCAACGGTGATGATGCGGGCGTAATCAAATCCCAGATCAACATTGCTGGCGCGATGCAGGGCTCGGACCAGAAGTCCGGAGAGCACCAGCAGCACGCAGCTTGCGGTGATCTGCGTTGCCATGAATATGGTTCTCGTGCGCGACGTGCGCTTTGACGGCGCTGCGGCCTGCCGCGCGGGCGAGAGTCCAAAAAGAATGCATGCTACCCCGCCCATGGCGAAGGCAAACAAAATCGTGCGCCAGTCCGGAGTCAGGTCAAGATGCGCCGGTCCGCCTAGCCAGACAATCAGCGGACGCGCAATCCACCAGCACATGAGCACCCCGCCGGCCGATCCCAGAAGCGCCAGCAGCAGGTTTTCCGTCATGAGCTGGCGAACAATTCGTCCACGCGTCGCACCAAGCGCCATTCGGATGGAAATTTCGCGTTCGCGAGTGAGAGCGTACCCCAATAACAGGTTCCCCAAGTTTCCGCATGACGCGGCCAAGATCAACAAAACCAGTGTCCCAAACAGGCCCGAGATGGCCAGGAATCCACCGTCAGCAGGATCAAGATGCGCGGCATAGCCGCCGGGATAGGCAAGTAGCGTAAGGTCCCTTGGCAGAGCATTGGGATGCTGCCGTACAAGCTCCTGTGAAAGCGGCTGTAGTGCCGCTGCTGCTGCCTTGCGGCTTACCCCTGCTTTAAGTCGCGCCGACATATGAATGCCGGAATCGTTCAGGTCAAAGCTGGTGACCATCTTGCTCTCAGGCACGAAGTATGGCAGCTGCCCAATCATCACCCAGACTTCGTCGTTCTCGCCATGCTCGGTATCGAGGCCGATGAAATCGAATGGCAATACCCCGATCACAGTAGCCGGGTGCTGGTTGAGCCGCACCACCTTGTTCACCACTGAAGGATCACCGGCAAAATGCCGCTGCCAAAATCTGTAGCCCAGGACCACCGCAAGCGAAGCATCGGGCACATCGTCAATACGTGGATCAAAGAGCCGGCCATAACCAGCGGAAGCGCCCAGTTCGCTGAAATAGTTTGCGCTTACCAGGCCGGCGGTGACCTCCTGGTTCGTCTTCTCCATCAGGGTCATGTGCGTGCTGGCCTGGGCAAGTACGGCGGAAAGCGCCTGAGAGTTTTTACCGTAAAACATTGCTGCCGGGTAAGGGACCTCACTGGAAGAGCTCGTGGGTGAATCAAGAGTAAAGCGCACCAGTGAAAGTGGATCGCGTACGCGCAGCGGTTTGAAGAACATGACGTCCATGAGATTGAAGGCCGTCACGTTCACGCCTATGCCCAGAGCCAGCACCGTGATCGCTGTGAGCACCAGCCCCGGCGATTTCCTGAGCAATCGCGCGCCGAAGCGCAGGTCCTGCGCCAGCCGGTCCAGCCACCCCCAGCCCCAGGCTTCGCGCGAACGCTCGCGCATCAGCATAGGGTTGCCAAAGTTCTTGCGCGATTCCCCTGCGAGCATCTCACGATGGAAATCGATATCGTTTTGCAGCTCGCGTTCCAGCCTGCGCCGGTTAAAAAGGAAATAAATTCGACGAAAAAGCTCGCCCATAAGACCTCCTTTTAGGCCCAGGACATCACTGAACGGATCCCCTGCAGGATGCGGTCAAACTCTTCAATCTCTGACTGCAGCTGTCTGCGGCCTTCAGCGGTCAGCTTGTAAAAGCGCACCTTGCGATTGGTTTCCGAAATGCCCCATTCCGCCTTGACCCAGCCCTTCATTAACATCTTTTGCAGCGCGGGATAGAGCGACCCCTCTTCAACCTGCAGCAATTCTTTTGAGAGCGCATGTATTCGCTGGGCGATGGCATAGCCGTGAATCGGCCCTGGTTGAAGCACGCGCAGGATCAGCATGCCAAGCGTTCCCGGAAGCATTTCATTTCTTGCCATAAGGTAAAGAGGCCAAGCCTTTCAATGCCTAGATTATCTATGCCTAAATTATCTCTGTCAAGATTTGAATTAAATGAATTTTATGGGCAGATAAAGACCGAGAGCAGCATCACTGGAACGTGATCAGCACGATTTCCGGACGAGTTCCCAGCCGCAGTGGCGGTCCCCATGTGCCGGTTCCGTATGTGGTATACACCTGCAAAGTCCCGAACCGTTGCAGACCATGGATGAATTTGCTCCAGATCCGCTTTGCGATCAGCGTCCAGGGAAAGAACTGCCCGCC
>JBARNL010000589.1:0-4959 GCA_049802955.1 Candidatus Angelobacter sp. | reverse complement strand
CGTCAAGGTTGGAGAAGTCCACGGTCATGCGTTCGGACGGGCCAAAGCCGCGTCCAACTTGCTTGACGGTATAGCCTCCGCCGGATTGCGGTTTGGTGCCTGGCCCGGCAACGCTCATATATCCGTGCAGAATAGGCAAGCCGCTGAATACCGGATGGCTGATCGACAGCGGATAAACTTCGCCGTACTTCCAGGTCTTCAGGTCGGCGGGCGCGTCTTTCAACGCTTTTTCCACGGCGGCCGTCAGCACGTCATTGAAGTTGCTATAGCCCGGAGGCAGCCAGCGCGCCGGCTGATTGGCGACAATGTTTTCCAGCGCCACGGCGGCTTCTGACCATTCATAGTTGTCGGCGTCATTGCCCAGCTTGGGATCAAGCAGCATCTCCCACAGGTAGCGGCGCGTGCGGACTTCAATGGTCGGCGCGACGGAAGAGGCCAGCATGCGTCCGTCCCAGCCGCGCATGATGTCGGCGGCTTTGCGCGTGCGGTCCGTGGCTTTGGCGCTGTGGTCGATGGCGTAAACCATCTTGTCGGCAAAGAAGCGGTCGTATTCAGAATTGATGTCGGTCTGCAGGGCCAGCATGTCCGCGGGAGAAAACTTTTTGTCCGTCTTCAGCACTTTGTAGATGCGCTCAGTGCGATACGGCGGGAACCACTGCGTCGCCAGCTCATACGGATATCCCGCCGGCGTGATCTTTGAGTTCGCGGTGGCGATAATCCCCGAGGGCGGATTGTAGAGGCTGGGCAGCTTGTCAAAAGGCAGATAGCCGGTCCAATCATGCTTGCCGTCTGCGCCGTTCACCGGCACGGTGCCATCACCGGCGGCGCGGATAGGCACAAAGCCCATAGGCTGATAGCCGATGTTGCCGTCGATATCGGCATAGACAACGTTTTGCGAGGGCGCAGCAAAAACAGAAAGCGCTTTGCGGAACTCGTCCCAGTTTTGCGCGGAGTCAAGATCAAACAGCGGCACGCTGATGGCGTGCGGATCATAGACCAGCCAGCCCAGCGCGATCTGCCTGGTCTCGCCGTGCAGCAGCGGCGTAATGATTGGCCCGTGGCGCGTGACGGTGACGTCAAATGCCACGTCGGGCTTGCCTTTGACATGAATCACCTGGTGATCGATCTCAGGTTTTTGCCAGCCGGTAGGCGTCTGATATTCACCGGCGGCGTTGAAGTTTTCAATGAAGAGATCCTGCACGTCAGGATTGAGATTGGTAAATCCCCACGCGATGCGCTGGTTGTGTCCCACGGTGATGAAAGGCACGCCGGGCAGGGAAAAGCCTTCAACGTTGAAGTCGCCGGAGTGGAGCTGCACTTCATACCACACGCCCGGGACGCGGTGCGGCAAGTGCATATCGTTGGAGAGCAGCGGCTTGCCGGAAACCGTGTGCGCTCCGGAGATGACCCAGTTGTTCGATCCGGGCAGGCAGGCTTCGCAGTCGCTTTGATTCAAGTGCGGCAGATAGCGCGGGGCGGGAAGAGGAGATATAGATTGGCTGATTTTTTTGGCGGGAGCTGTTGCTGGCGCATTTTTAGTTGGAGCGTTTGTGTCGGTGCTGGTTCCTGCTTCGCTGGCCGGCGGATGATCATGCCGTGAATCCGGCGGATACAAATCTGCCATCAGCTCCGGAGAAAGTTTGGCGCCGATCTTTTCTCGCCAGTACTCGGTTTCATACTGCGGGTTCAGCAGCTGGCTCATGCCAATGCCTATGAGAAGAGAATCCGCTACCGTCCATGGTCTCGGCTTGTAACCAAGCAGGGTGAACTCCATTGGGAGTTTCTTACTATGCTCATCGATAAAAGTGTTTACGCCTTTGGTGTACGCCTCAAAAAATGCGCGGTCGCGCGGCGGGAGCTGTTGCGCCACGCGCTCAGCCACCAAGCCCAGGCGCATGGTGCGCTGCTGTTTGTCATAATCAACCCAGGTTTGGCGCGGACGCACGGCAGCAGTAGCGCGCGAAACCGGCTGCGGCGGCGCGCTGGATGCGGGAAAAATCTCCGCCATCTCACCGCCAACTGCGCGACGCGTAAGATCCATCTGCCAGAGTCGGTCTTGCGCCGTTACGTAGCCCTGGGCAAAGAACAGGTCTTCAAGCTTTGCTGCGGTGATGTGCGGCACGCCGTGCGTATCGCGCACCACCGAGACTGGCGCCTGCAACCCGGCCACGCTGATCGTGCCATCGAGCTGCGGCAGGGCAGAGCGTGCGCCGTTATAGAACCACAGGAAGGCCAGAGTCCCGGCAACAATGACGAGCAGGAGGAGCCATAAGATGATCCTAAAAACGATGCTGAAAAAACCTTTACGCGCGGCAGGAGCAGCAACACTTGTAGCCATGGCCCAAGATTTTACGGGAATGGGAACTCAGACCACAATCGGCCTTGGCGGGAGCGTATAATGAAAATGAAATTCATTTTCATTTGGGCATTTTTTTGGGGCCAACTCACCACATGCTGCAAACACGGATTGACGATCATGCGCCTCCTTCGCGCGAATCCATGCGCGAGGCGCAGGAGATTTTTTATAAGCACTTAAAGCGCGTTGGACTAAAGCATACTGACCAGCGCGATACCATTCTACGCACCTTTCTTGAGACGCGCGACCATCTCTCCACCGATGAACTTTTCCGCCTGGTGCGCAAAAAAGATTCCAAGATCGGCTTTACCACGGTTTACCGCACGCTCAAGCTGCTGGCTGAATGCGGCCTGGCCAGCGCTGTCCCGTTTCCTGACGGAATGGCGCGCTATGAACACCAGTTCAACCGCCGCAATCATCACCACATGGTCTGCACGGAGTGCGATGCGTCAGTCGAGTTTTTCTCCCCCGAGGTAAACAAGCTGGAAGAAGAGATCGGACGCAAATACCACTTTGACGCCACGCGCCACAATTTCCAGATTTACGGCGTTTGCGAAGATTGCCGCAAGAAAAGCCGCAAGGCGATTTAGCCGAGCCCACCCATGTCGACCGAGCTGCCTGTATTGGCAAGCTTTCGGCGCAGAATAAAATCTATGCCGTGAGACGTAGCACTGCTACGTCTCCTCTGTTTCCTCCTTTCCTCTGTGTTTCAAGGTGTTCTGTTCGCGCCGGTACAATGTTCTCGTGCTTCGTGTCCGCAAGTATCAGCCCGAAGATTTTCCGCGCCTGCTGGAGATCGATCAAACCTGCTTTGTTGAAGGCATTGCTTATGCCCAAGAAGAAATGCGCTATTTCCTCTCCATGCCCACGGCCATTTCGCTTGTCGGTTTGCAGAATGATTGCATTATGGGGTTTGTGATTGCTGACCACTTTCGTCCTCGCCGCGCTTCGCGCTCCATGGGCAAGATCATCACCATCGATGTCTCGCCGCAGGCGCAGCACAGTGGGATTGGCACGTTGCTGATGACCTCCGCGGAAGCCGAGCTGAAACAAGCGGGCTGCGATTACGTTTCGCTGGAAGTTGCCGTCGACAACGAGCCCGCGCTCCGTTTCTATAAGAAGCACGGCTACTCCGTGCTGAAAGTCCTGCCGCGTTATTATCTGGATTCCATCGATGGGCTTCTGATGGGAAAGAAGCTGTGACGTCCGCGCGATTTGTCGTAAACCCATACATTGACCAAAACCTGCTTTGCATCGATGACGTTTTAGATATGTCATCCTGAGCGGAGCGCCTGTAGAGTCTTCCTCGTTATGAAACTCAGAGGGCGCGCAGTCGAAGGACCCCGGCGATTTTTCTGTCTTCATTGCTGATTTAGGGAGTTCTCTCGATACAAGTCCTCGTAAGAATGCCTTTTCGCGACGCGATGTAGGGCATATCCAAAGGATTTCCCCTGCAAAGATCTGTTCAAAGTTAATTCGGAGAGAACACTTCTCCCCCATCGAGATGCCATCCCGAAGGCCCGATGGCGAGCCTTGGTGAGCCGAGAAGTGAGGGAACGGCTCTGCTGCCGCGTTGCGGTAGCCCTGAAGACCAGCGGAGCAGATTCCTCGCCTACGGCTCGGAACAGCATGTCATTGTGATGAAGCATCATCGCGGACACACGTCTGACGAGAATACGGCGTGGTAGCATAAACATCTTTGGGATCCTTCGCTCCGCGTCGTTAATCATTGTCGTTCTCGACGCGCTTCGTTCAGGATGAGATCGCCAAGAGTGACTATTCGATTGCCAAAAACTAAGGCCACGCAAGAGTCCGCAAAAGCAAGCAACCCTCTCCGAATCGCCATTGACAGCGGCGGCACGTTTACTGACTGCGTGTGGCTTGCACCCCGTCATGCGCAAAATCGGCGCACGCCGGTGACTTCGCTCCAGGATTCAACGCTACAAATCCTGAAAGTATTTTCCACGCCTGCCGATCCCGCGCAGGCCATTGCCGATGCGGTGAGCAGGATCGCAGGCGATGCGCGTGAAATCGTCGTGCTGCACGGGACCACTGTGGGGACGAACACGCTTCTTCAGCGTAAAGGCGCGCGCGTTGCTTTTGTAACGACGAAAGGGTTTGAGGACTCGATTGAAATCGGCCGCCAGCAGCGCCCCAAGCTGTACGACTTTTTCTTTGAGAAGGATCCGGCGCTCGCGCCATCGGAACTGCGCTTCGGTGTCGACGAGCGAACTTCCGCAGGAGGCAAAATACTGCGCGCGCCCAATCCGCAATCTTTGCAGACGCTTGCCGCGCAGATTGCCGCGCAAAAGCCGCAGGCCATCGCACTCTCTTTGTTGTTTTCATTTGTCAATTCTGAGAATGAAAAAGCCGTGGTCGCCGCGCTGGCCTCGCTCAATATCCCGCTCTCTGTTTCCCACCAGATCTTGCCGGAGTTCCGCGAGTATGAACGCGCCAGCACGGTGCTGGTCAACGCGTATCTGCAGCCGGTGATGCAGAGTTATCTCGGGAAGCTGCAGGAGCTCCTTTGGCATAAGAGTCCCACCCTTTCGCAAAAAGCGCGCGAAGCAGGTCCTTCGACTCCTCCTCGGCAAGCCTCGGAG
>JBARNL010000588.1:0-3182 GCA_049802955.1 Candidatus Angelobacter sp. | reverse complement strand
GGGAATTTACATGGATTTCAGCAATTGCAGCCAGCGCTGCCAGCCTTCAGAGTGCGCCTTTTTGTTAGCGATAGCCATCTCGCGCGCCTTCTTTGTTTTTTCATCATCGCCGGTGGCTTTAATGGCTGCATCGGCAGCGGGATCTTCACCCGCGCGCATAAAGCCATGGCCTGCGCCCGCATAGGTTACCGGTTCATATTTCTTGCCTGCGGCTTTCATTGCCGCCTGCGTGTCAGGGACCGTGGCGCCAATACGCGCATCTTCACCGGCAGAAAAACCATAAACCGGCGCGGTAATAGCAGACACATCCGCCGGGCCAGGCCCATAAAACACAAATGCCGCGCTCAGGTCTTTGCGATTGGTGGCAAAGCGGAATGACTGTCCGCCGCCCCAGCAGAATCCAGCTACGGCAATCTTGCCATTGCCGGCGGGGATCTTCTTGGCGTAATCGGCTGTGGCATTCAAATCCGCCGTGATCTGATCAGGATTCAGTTCGGAAATGGCCTTCACCGCGTCCTGCGTGCCGGCAAAGTCGCTGGTGCCGCCGCCTTTTGGCCCCATGCCGGAAAGAAGATCGGGCGCAATAGCAATGTATCCGTTGGCTGCAAGCTGGTCCGCCACGCTGCGCGCCCAGTCCGTAAGGCCAAAAATTTCATGGATCACAATCACCACCGGCGCTTTCGCCTTGGTCTCCGGGTAAACGACAAAGGCATGCACGGTGCGGCTATCGTGTTTGATATCCACCCACTCGCCATGCCGCGGAGATTTATCCAGTTTTTGTTTGGCCCAATCCTGGGCAAAGCCCGTGGAAAGGCAGAGCAACAGCGCGATTGAGACAGCAAGGGATCTTTTCATGCGGAAAAGTTTAAACCTGTAGGGCGATGAGCCACAACTGGGACGCGGAAGGTTGGGGCGCATGAGCCTGCGCAAGCGCCACGGCCACATTGGCATAAATCCAGCGCTGATGACATTCCTTAGGGCGATATTTAATTTTCAAAGATCTTTTTGCTGATGGGATATCCGCCAGCAGCCTCCATCACGGAAGCCTGTAAACTTGCCGTGAACTCTTACGTCACGCCGCTTTCGATTTCGGCGGTCCATGGCCTCGGCATCGATCTCCGAATGCCATGCGCTCGAACGGCAAAACCTTCGCGCCCACGCTATCCGCGATGTTGTTCCGCGGTAATGCTCCCGGTTTTGGCAGGTTTTTCAGATCCGCGTCATCAGCGTGAATCAGTGGTAGGTTTTTGGTTTTCCACCTGCGCTCGTCTGTGCAAATCTGCGGGAACCCTTCGTGCTTCTTCGTGTCCTTTGTGGTTAAGCCTTTTGCTTTTGGCAGCTTTTTCAGATCAGTGTTATCAGTGCCAATCAGTGGTAAGTCTTTGCGTCCTTTGCGCTCTTTGCGGTGAATCTGCCACAGCAATTTGGAGAACGTCTGCAACTGCACCAGCATTTGCCCTGCCGTTTTGCAATCAATCCTGCCATTGATCACCGCTCGTGCCATCACCGCCAGCGTCACCTGGATGCCCTTAAAATCCATAAACAAGTCGGCCATTTCGCATTCCGTCCTGCCCTGTTTGCGCATCTCCGCTACCGCTTCCGCCAGCATGGCCCTGCGCTCCCGCTCCCGGCGCACCGCTATCGCCAACTGGCTGGCATGCGCGTGGCAAATGTGCGCGCCTTTCTCCGCTGGAGCCTTGCACTGCGCGCCATTCCGCCGAAACACCTGGCACCGCCGGTAATAGGTGTACCGCGCCTCCGGCACTCTCTGGTGGCCTTCCACTGTTCCCATGTCTGACATTACTGCGTGCATCTCCTGACTTACGATTTCCCGATTTCCCGATTTCGGCGATTTAGCCGCGCTTTCCGCGCCCCCCTACCCCAACCCCATGCCCTCGACTATGATTCCAAAGGAGTTACTGCATTCAACCCCAGAGATTTCGCGTCCAGTCGACCCCAAATCACGTCAAACCCGCCCCAAATCGCGTCAAAAAGTGCTGTTTTCATCGATTAACTGATCAGTTCCGGGGTTTTGCTTTGGGGTCAGCTAAAACCCAAGGGCTAAGAGCTAATAGCTGGGTCTACTCTACCTTTTATTCGCCTTTCGGTCAATCGCGAAAGAGGCCAATGCCCACTCGCGAATCGTGTAGCACAGTCGCCTTCGGGTGTGGTTTTACCGCTGCTTATTTGAATCTCGGCGCGCATGCCGCTCTGATCACTTCCCTCATCAGTCAACGTAATGCGAGTCCTGTCAATTCCTGCATACGGTAATCCCTTCACCGCCTAGATCTTATGGGCGGCAGGCCGCGTGGGCGGCTGGTAAACTGGACTCTATGATCCCCTACGAAGCGATTCTTAAAGGCGAGACAAACGATTCCCGATTCGAGAAGTTCTGCCGAATTCTATTGGAAAAGAATGAGGGGGTCACTTTGGTGCCAACGTCCAAGTCATGGGATCAGGGGCGAGATGGCGTGTCGATCCGTCCTTCTTCAGGGACGCATTCCGAGGTTCTTTGCTGCACGATCAACGGCAAAATTGAGGAAAAAGTAATTGCTGATGCCAAGCGCCTGGCAGAGACCAAAACCGTCCCGGAACATGTGTACTACTGTTTTTCGCTCGACTTGAGTGACCACAAACGTGACGAGCTTACCGCCGACTTTCGGGCAGAACTGAAAGGCACTTATAGCGTGTCAATGCTGGGTGTGAAACAAATCGCGGAAATTGCGGAACATCACTCTGAGTTGTTCCGCGATTTCTACCATGCTGAAGTTCGTGGTGCCGAAGCAAGCTTACAGGCGTTCGCGATTGGTCAACAGCAGACCTCAGAAACCCGAGGTCTTCGCTTAGCCCTCTTGGCATTTGCATCGGATGACGCCAAGATGCTTCGCCGGCAAATTACCGTGAGAGCGGTCTTGGATGTGCTCTATGCAGCAGGTAACGCCACGTCAGCCAGAATTGCCGAGAAACTCTCTTCAGATTTGGGCTTACCAAAACCGCTGCACAAGAGTTATGTGGAATCCATTCTGAGCGAGACAACGTTGCAGGGACTCACGTGTTCTCCAACAGGACTCGAATGGGGGCTCACAGATCGTGGCAAGAATGAAGCGGCTTGCGTTCCGCCGGAAGCTGCTTTTGAAGTATTGGCAGGAAACGTCGTGGTGCGAGACGCTATAGAGCGGCTC
>JBARNL010000587.1:0-9810 GCA_049802955.1 Candidatus Angelobacter sp. | reverse complement strand
AACTCATACTGCGCTCCCTGACCGGTAAAAAGGAATGCGACTTTTCCCCGAGATGACGTAGATACATCCAGCCCTTCCGCTTTACCGCCAGCTAATTGGCTGAGTTTTTCACGCAGGGCATCTGCGTTTGGAGCGGTGATTGAGACTCGCACTTCGTGATGAACGCGACAGTTATTAGCCGTGTAGCATAGATCGTCGATATCAACGTGGCGCCGTGACAAGGAGCGGTTATATTGCCCTGCAAGTTCTCTGAGAGCCTCATGACTCCGCGCCGAGAGTGCGAGCAAGCGATGCGCCGGACGCAAAACCGCCTGCTGTGGGGCCACTATCTCAGGCGCTTCTTCGATAACCACATGAGCATTCGTCCCTACGAAACCAAAAGAGCTGACTCCGGCAACGCGCGCTTTGCCATTACGTGACCACGGCGTCAAGCTGGTCGGAATTGAAGCTTTGCTGGAGCTCAGAGAGATACGCGGATTGACCTGCTTAAGATGGAGATGTGGCGGAATTTCCCGATTTTGAAGAGAAAGAATCACTTTGATCAGCCCGGCGATGCCCGCTGCTGACTCAAGATGCCCAATATTGGTCTTCACTGAACCAACGAGGAATGGACAGTCGGCATCGCGTCCCTCACCCAGAACCTTGCCCAGCGCTTCGAGCTCAATTGGGTCGCCCAAAGCTGTGCCGGTCCCGTGAGCTTCAATGTAATCGACTTCTGAAGGGCGTATCCCCGCTACCTGCAAAGCCTGACGCACGAGCGCCTGCTGGGCGAGTCCGTTGGGCGCTGTCAGGCTGCTGCTGCGGCCATCCTGGTTCACCGCGCTTCCGCGAATCACAGCCAGAATGTTGTCTTTGTCTCGGATGGCGTCCGAGAGCTTCTTCAGCACGACGATTCCGCAACCTTCTCCACGCACGTAGCCGTCGGCACGTGCATCGAAAGTCTTACATCTGCCTGTGGGTGAAAGCATTCGCGTCTTACAAAAAGACACAGTGATCTCAGGAGCGATGATAACGTTCACTCCTCCGGCCACCGCCATGGCGCATTCGTTTGAACGCAATGACTGGCAGGCCAGGTGAATGGCAACTAATGAAGAGGAGCAGGCGGTATCGATCGCCATGCTTGGACCCTGAAAGCCGAGAGTATACGAGAGACGACCCGCGGCAGCCGAAGTTGCCTGACCTGTGCTGTCATGGGCATTGACGCGGCAGGGATCAGAGGAGAGTCCTTTGACACTGACGAAATCATTGTTGTTCATGATGCCCACAAACACGCCGCAATTCGAGGCATTTCGCGGGTCAGGGGCCTGTCCGGCATTCTCCAGAGCTTCCACGGTAACTTCGAGTAACAAGCGTTGTTGCGGATCCATTACTGCTGCTTCACGCGGAGAAACGCCAAAGTAGGCAGCATCAAAAAGATCGATCGAATCCAGGAAGCCGCCCCAACGTGTGTACATTTTCCCGGGAGTCTCTGGATTTGGATCGTAGAAATCGGCGATACTCCAGCGATCGGCCGGCACCTCGCTGATGACATCAACACCGCCGCGAAGAACGTGCCAGTAATCCTCAGGGGTTGCAGCGCCTGGAAAGCGGCAACCAAGGCCAATCACGGCAATTGGCTCCGCTTTGGCTTCGTGAGTGGCACTCCGTGCGAGATCATACGTCACGGGAGGCGTGCTGATCGTGGAAGAACCAGCTGGGTCCTCCTGCACAGACGCCGCTTCCTTGCCCGGCAGAGAATCGTCAATCCCTTCGGACAAGAGATGATCGGTCAATCTTTGGATGGTTGGATAGTTGAAAATGAGAATGGCAGAGCAGCGATACCGCAACGTGAGCTCGATCTCCAACGCGAATTCTGTCGCCATGAGAGATGTCAATCCCATCTGCCGTAGCGGCGCATTGCAATCCAGCTTGGTAGGATCCGGTAGCTTTAGAATCCGCCCTGCTGCACCTTGTAGATGATCCAGTAAAAATTTCCTTCTTTGTCCTGCGGGTAGGTTGTTCAGTTGATCAAGTAATCGCGTGCGCGGACTTGTCTTAGATACTGGCGGTGTTGCAGGAGCAACCATCCTGGCTGTTGCGGGACGATTCGTCTGCGTGCCCTGGAACCAGTAAGGTTTGCTGTCCCAGCAGTAGGTTGGTAATGGCACAGGCCGCTGGTGTTCGATTGGAAACAACGCTGCCCAATGAGGAGAGATGCCGCGGGCATACAGGGCGGCAACGGCTTTGAGCAATGCCTCGGGTTCTCCTTCGTCACGCCGCAGGGAAGCAATTGCTGTGGCGTCGCTGCCGCAGTGACGAATGGTTTCCAAAAGGGGATTCCAGGCAACAGGATGCGGGCTGATTTCAAGGAATGTCATATAACCATCATGGAGAAGCCTCGTCGTGGCATTCACCTGGAGCACAGGCTGACGCAGATTACGCGCCCAGTAGTCTTCATCCAACTCGGGCCCGGCGATGTATTTGTCATCTACCGTCGATGCCAGCGGGACGAACCCCCTTTGAGGTTGCAGACCAGCAAGCCCTGCCCGCAATTCGTCAAGCAGAATATCTATCTGTGCACTGTGGCCCGCAACATCTGATTTGATGAAGCGGCAAGGCAGGCCTCGAGATTCGAGTTCATCCACCAGGGCTTTCATCGCGGAAGGATCGCCAGAGAGGACGGTTGTGCTTGGACTCGATACAGCTGCTAGAGACACCTGGGAGTGGTACGGAGCAAGTACCTTCCGGGCTTCCGCATATGGCAAGGGAATTGAAGCCATCGCTCCTTTCCCACGCAAGCGCTTCAGGAGGCTTGAACGACGACATGCAATCCTCATCGCGTCTGGTATGTCGAGCATCCCGGCAACTTGTGCTGCTGCAATTTCGCCGTTGCTGAATCCAAGTACCATATCTGGCTCAACACCCCAGGAGCGCCACAGCGTTGCCAGTGCGATCATGACCGTGATCAGCGTAGGTTGCAGATAGTCAATTTCTTCCAACAGAGTATCCGGCGCATTTCCTTGTAGTAGTTCAAGGACCGACCAACCGACTTCGGCCTGAATGGCTTGATCGCAAAGCTCGACGGCCCGGCGAAAAACTGGTTCACGCACCAGTAATTCACGCCCCATCCCTACTCGCTGCCCACCCTGGCCGGGAAAAACGAATACAAGCTTCGGGGTTTTACCGGGGTCAGCATAACCCTGGGCATCAGGAGGCCGACTGCCTTTAAGGTAGGCGCTGAGTTGTTGGCTCATCTGTTGCGGCAATGACGCAATGAAACCTATGCGATGGGGATGGTGCTGACGATGGACACTTGCCGAATAGCAAGCGGTGGCAAATAATTCCGGAGCCAGTGGTGCTTCCAGCCAGTCACGATATGCCGATACGAGCAAATCCAGAGACTCGGACGAGCGCGCTGAGATGGGTAAGAAATGAGCTGTGGGTTCCGAGGATGGGATGAGGGCAGGTTTTGCCGGTGCAGCTTCCAGTACTGCGTGAGCCAACGTGCCGGTAAGGCCGAAAGCGCTTACGCCAGCGAGCGCAGGTTTGCCGGTCAAAGGCCAGGGGCGTGTCTCAGTCTGAACGCGGAGGCGGCGTGCCTCAAGGGTGAGTTCCGGGTTTTCGTGCTCAAAGTGGAGATTCCTGGGGATAAGCCCGTGTTGAAGCGCAAGAGCAACTTTGATGATTCCGGCCATGCCGCCAGCAGCTTCTGTGTGGCCGATGTTGGTTTTTACAGAGCCGATCAGGCAGGGATTTTCGATGGAACGATCTTCCCCAAACACAGCCCCCAGAGCTGTGGTCTCGACTTGATCGCCTACCCGCGTTCCAGTCCCATGGGCTTCCACGTAAAGAACCTCACGTGCACTAACACCTGCGTTCCTGAGCGCTGCACGCAACAAATTTTGTTGCGCCTGTACAGAAGGACGCATCAATTCTTTACTTGAATTGCCGTTATTAATGACGGCGCTTCCGCGGACAATCGCGTAGACGCGATCATTTTCCTGGATCGCATCTGAAAGACGCTTTAGGACCAGAACTCCACAACCTTCACTGCGTCCTATACCATCAGCGCGAGCATCACAGAATTTGCAGCGACCATCCGAGGAGAGAATGCCGGAACGGGAACAGGCAATTGAAAGTTCAGGATTGAGAATCAGATTGCATGCTCCTGCCAACGCCACCGAACACTCCCCGGCACGCAGACTCTGGCAGGCCAGGTGCAAAGCCGTTAAAGCAGAAGCCCGGTCAGAATCGACAACTAGGCTGGGACCCTGAAAACCAAGTGCATAAGAAATCCGGGCTGCGGCCGTTCCGCGGGAGCCACCAGTCGCTATCGTAAGATCAAGATCGGTGCTGTGATACACCTGCCGCAGGTAATCATCGGAGATCATGCCCACGAAAACACCCGTACTGGCCATTCTCTTCGCGTCTGGCGGAAGTCCGGCATCTTCTAACGCTTCGTAAGCGACTTCCATCAGAATGCGTTGCTGCGGGTCCATCGCTTCGGCCTCGCGCGGAGAGATATCAAAGAACGCGGCGTCGAAGTTCTCTACATCGGCGATGAATCCCCCGAAACGGCTGGAGATTTTTCCCGCAGTTCCAGGGGAGGGGTCATAGAAGGACTTGATATCAAAACGGCTGGCAGGGACTTCAGTGATTGCGTCTACTCCGTCAACGAGCAGCTGCCAGAACGCCTTCGGGCCTTTAGCTCCGGGGAAACGGCAACTGATGCCGACAATGGCCACCGGCTCAGTGTGTGAGATATTTTCATGAATCACAGCGTATTCACCGAATAGACAGGGAAGTAGCCAGTTTCGCCACGGCGGAATCTGTCTGCAAGCTGCGGAATCTCATCAAAGCTGTGGATGTGCTCGTCCACCTGTGGCATCCAGCCACACTCCTCAGCGTAGGCCACGGCTGCAAGCGCCTGCGAATAGCGTGCGTAGTGCGTATGAATGAACTGATGGCGCTCAATGCATTCGACCGCCCTGAGATAAGTAATATTCATCCCTTCTTTCCAGCCGGCTGTGGTAATGATTCCCTGGCGGCTAAGAGCCTTGGAGGTTGCGCGAAAAACAGGAGATCCAATGTAGTCGACAAAGATCTGAACGCGTTCACCACCGGTGCGCTCTTCGACTTCGCGGAGAAATAAACGTTCGGCCTGGGCATAGGCGCGTCGGAACGAGCTGTCTTCTGCATAGAGTTTTTCGTCGAAGAAGAGCTGACCAAATGCACGCCTGTCTGTCGCCGTGACTCCGGTTTTCCGGATCTGTTCAAGGTGGGGAGGATGGCCTGAGAGCATAACTGCGCGGCAGCCCCAGCGCTGTGCGAGCTCAAGCTGAGCCAGCGTGGTGCCCCCGCCCCAGCCCCAAACATGTGGGTTAGGGAATTCGTCAACTCCCACAAGAAGACGAAAGGTTCCGAGAGCAAGTTCCATGTTGGACCAAGCTGTGATGTAGCGGACCGAGAATGCCGCCCATTGAGCCAGCGAATACTGCGTGCCGTCGGGAATGGGAACCAGTTCGCGTTCTTTTATCTTGATGCGCGTTGCCAGACATCCCATCGTTCCTGGTGCATCGTAGGCCAACATTCGTTCTGGATAGCCAAAACGGTCAATTACGGATGAGCCGAAAACGATAGCATTCTGCCCAGAATTGAGGCTGCGCACTTCGCTTCCAGTCGCTGCGACCCGAACCACGCCGGCATTTCCCACAATGACGCGTTCTTCTCCGCGCGCCCGGCAGATATCGATGGGACGGCGGGAGAGGCTGTGCTCCATGTTGCCTTCCCAGCACCCGAAAAGGGGTTCAGCAAGCACTTCATCGCCGGCGAGGTCCGGGAGCTCGAAATCTTCCTGCACCAATTCTCCGGGCTTTCCGTTTTGGTCAGGTTTGGCAACGTGGAGAAACCACCCTTTGGAGGAGCACGGCATGCCTTATCTCTCAGTCAGGCCCTTTCATTTATGTGTCATCGCCTTCCAAATCGACTGGTTGCGAATGGCTGCCGAGTGTACCTCACAAGTGTCTGTACGAAGCGTGGCAATACCAGACTTTGTGTTTTAAAGAGAGGACGAGAGTGACTGAACATCGTTTTCTGAGGTTGAGCTGAACCCATGACTAGCCGGAGCACCGGTTCGCAAAAAAGTCCGATAGAGCCACACATCTTTACTCTGGTTTGGCGTAAAAAAGCTGCTCTTAGCTCCAAGAGAACTCAACCTTGTGGAAATAATTCTTCCCAAGCGAGAAAAGCGAAGCTATGTCTAAAACCATGCAGCAATCGTAATGCAGCCTGCCGCTTTTGCACCGCCAACGAAAATCCAGTCTAACAACACCAGTACGCAGAACTCACAAAACCAAGAGTAAAGCTCTTGCCAGGCCAAATGTTTGTTCTCCTGGGCAATGAAACGCCCGGTAAATTTTCTATCTCGATGCAAATAACGATAAGAGGAGAAAGTCATGAAAGTCAGTGCTGATCCGGGCTACTATCACAAGCTCTATGGGACCAAGCAGAGCAAACCGAGGATTACCTACTACAAAAAAGATTTCATTGACTACGTATTAATGATAGGGATCACAGCCCTTGTGCTGGGCCTTTGCTATGGCTCCACGCATCCGCTGGCGATCATCGGATATGCGCTTTGCGCTTTTGAAATTGCCGCATTTGTCGTGAGGCACGGGGTTGAGTGGCAGGTTCCTTTGATCATCAGGGACGCGCAGGAGCTTATCTATGTATGGGGCTACAAGCTCCGGAATTTAAGGCCGATTTACTTCCTGGCCCTTGGCCTGCTTCTGCTGGAAAATGTTGTGATCCGCTTGACGCCCAGCCTGCCACATCACACGGAGTGGGTCCGTACGGGCGCTCTCTGGCTCTTCTACATCAATCTGATTTACATAACGGTATATAGAACCATCAGCCTGATTGACCACTTACGAAAAAAGGAGATGGTGCGCGAGATACTGATGCAGACCCCGTGGCAGAGGGCCATCACGAAGGACACAAATATGACGTTGGAGATCCTGCATGCCTACGTCACAGGAGTCCTGTCGCACGTTGTGCTTTTTGGCGCATGGTATCTGGTGATCCGCTACGCCAACTTCTCATTGCTCCTGCTTCTGCCGGTGTGCATCATCAACGCTATCGTTCACCGCACGTGGTTGAGAGTTGCTAATTCCTGGTTCTATCGCAATCATTGGCTGGGGCATCATTCTGAACTCCAGTTCGTGTATCTCCACGGAAACCACCATGACGCTATTCCAAGCGGAATGATCGCAGTTTCAGAGAACGGCTACCTGGAAGGTTTTTTCAGACATATGATTGGGTGGCCGCACCCCTTCTTTCACCCGTTGGCCGCTTTCTGGTACTACACCAGAGAAATCAAATTTGATATCGAGATGCACCAGTACATTCCTGGGGTTTTCCCGAAGATGTCGGACGGGGGAATCGACAGCTTCCAGCATTCGACACACCACTATGGGCCGCTTGAGCCATATGGTTTTGCTTTCAGGCTTGGCACTGTGGAAGAAACCAAAGCTTACGGCTGGGTCCCTGATGAAATGAGAAATGCAATCAGGCTGGATGAGCAGATGGGCTTCAAATGGGACAACCCGACTTTCCGCAGAACCAAGATGCTCTACGACAAGTATCACAACCCGAATGGTGAAAAGAGCAAGGCTGCGCACGCGGGCTCTACTGAGAACAGTGAACACACCGAGGAGACTGAGCATAGCGCACACACTGAGCGGATCCAATAATTTGTTATGAACAAAACGAAGCTTCTCGAATTGATTGCGCAACGCACGCGCGAAGTACTGCCCGGTCTGGAGGCACACGAGTTTGTTTCCTCCGACAGGCTTACAGACCTGGGCGCCAACTCGGTCGATCGCGCTGAAATCGCAATGCTGGTGCAGGAGTCACTTAACATGCTGATTCCACGGGTGGAGTTGTTCGGTCCTAAAAACATCGGCGAGTTGGCCGATCTGTTTCTGCAAAAACTTGATGCCGCGTGAAATCGCCGTTACCGGTATGGGAGTCATCGCGGCAACCGGTCAAGGCAAAGCCGCGTTTGTCAGGGCGTTGATGGATGGCCGGCATTCGTTTGCGGTCATGCGGCGCCCGGGGCGTCAACACCAGTCAAGTTATATCGGAGCAGAAATCGGGGAGATCGCGTTCTCTCCAGGCATCAGCCAGAGAGTGTTGCGTGGGTGCTCGCTTTCCGCGCAGGCTGCGCTGGTTGTGTTGCAGGAAGCGTGGAACGACGCGCGATTATCTGAACTTGATTCCAGACGTATCGGCCTCATTGTTGGCGGTTCAAATATTCAGCAGCGGGAGTTAGCGCAGGTTCAGGAGACGTACCGTGAGAATCCGGCATTCTTGCGGCCTACTTACGGGTTGTCATTCATGGATTCAGATCTGTGTGGGTTCTCCACTGCGCAGTTTGGGATTCGTGGTCCTGCCTACACAGTGGGCGGCGCATCGGCGAGCGGGCAATTGGCGATCGTTCAAGCCGCGCAATCAGTGCTTACAGGGCAAGTCGATGTGTGTATCGCGCTTGGCGCACTCATGGATTTGTCACATTGGGAGTGCCGGGCTTTGCGTACACTGGGTGCCATGGGCTCAGACCGTTATGAAGCTCAGCCGGCAATGGCTTGCCGTCCTTTTGATCGCGACCATGATGGATTCATCTTTGGCGAGTCCTGCGGTGCAGTCGTGATCGAGTCAATCGAATCAAGTGATCGCCGGGGTACGAAACCTTACGCAATGCTACGCGGCTGGGGACTTGTTATGGACGGAAACCGCAACCCAGATCCATCTCTGGAAGGAGAGATGCAGGCGATTTGTGACGCGCTGGCTACATCAGGATTGCCGGCGAACCAGATTGACTACGTCAATCCCCACGGAACGGGCTCAACCGCGGGCGATGAGACCGAGTTGAAGGCGCTATGCGGATGTCGATTGGGCGGAGCTTATCTCAATACAACGAAATCTCTTCTCGGTCACGGCTTGAGTGCGGCCGGTACGGTGGAAGTGATTGCGACGCTATTGCAGATGCAGGCAGGCCGGTTACATCCTTCGCGCAATCTGGAAAGTCCGATCGACTCAGCAATGAACTGGGTAAAAGGCAAATCGGTCGATCATCAGATCGAGAATGCGCTCACGTTGAGCATGGGGTTCGGTGGCATTAACACCGCACTATGCTGGCAACGCTATCAAGCCTAGTACCTGTTCAGCAACAAGCGGTCGCTACACACCCCGGGGGAGCAAACACTGTGCATTACAAAACAATAAAAGTCGAGTTTCAGGAGACAGTTTGTTTTGTACAGATTGACCGGCCTGATGCTGACAACACCATCAGCGCTCAACTGGTGGCGGAGTGCAATCAGGTTCTGGATATTTGTGAAGACA
Organism: Candidatus Angelobacter sp.; assembly: GCA_049802955.1. GTDB lineage: Bacteria > Acidobacteriota > Terriglobia > Terriglobales > Acidobacteriaceae > Angelobacter. The sequence goes on along the minus strand of JBARNL010000587.1, from coordinate 429 downwards.
CCGCGACGATTGTTGTGCTGAGCGGCTCACCGGAAGTCTTTTGCTTTGGCGCCGATTTTCAAGCAATTGCCGGCGAATCCAGGAACGGCGACAAGCACGATGACGGCCCGGCGCCAATGTACGATTTGTGGAAGCGCCTGGCGATCGGTCCTTATGTAACTGTCTCGCACGTGCGCGGCAAAGCAAATGCCGGGGGAATAGGCTTTGTTGCCGCAAGTGACATTGTTCTCGCCGACGCGAAGGCACAGTTCAGCCTGTCCGAATTGTTGTTTGGCCTTTACCCGGCGTGCGTGTTGCCATTCCTGATACGAAGAATAGGGTTTCAAAAAGCGCATTACCTCACACTGATGACCCAGCCCATTTCAGCCAAACAAGCCTGTGAATGGGGACTGGTCGATGCATTTGAACCACAAAGCGAACTTCTGCTGC
>JBARNL010000586.1:0-15485 GCA_049802955.1 Candidatus Angelobacter sp. | reverse complement strand
CCTTGATATAACGTGAACGAAGCCGCACCAGCCGGCTGCTGGCTATGGAAAGCACAAACAATACCGGCGTGATTGCCAGCGCCAATAACGAGATGTTTGGATCGATCCGGAAGCTGATAATTATCATTCCAGCCAGGGTGAATCCGGCGATCACAAGCGGCAATATCCCCTGTAAAACAACATACTGAATTGAGGGGGCATCGTGCTGAATACAATAAACGGAATCACCGGCGCCGTAATGATCATGAAAGGCGAGAGGCAGCCGCTGCACATGATTGAGCAGTTTGGCGCGAAAATCCCATACCAGCTTCTCACCTACGTAAGTTTGCAGGAGCCAGCTTGCAAGCCCCTGAAATCCAGCCAGCAGGGCAATTGCCAGCAACAGTCCCACGGCGATAACCAATAGAGAAGTGTCAGACCCAGTTCTGGGCAACAATGCAGACAAAAATGGCGGAAGCGGCTGTTGCTCCAGGGCTGAATCCACGGCTATCTTCATCGGCAACGGATATGCCAGAGCCAGCAACATTGAAATGAGGTTCAGGACTGCAATGACCAGCAGATGCGGCCAGTAACGCCGCGCCTCACTAAAGCTCCTGAGAATGACGGATGATCGTTTTAGCGGAATAGACTGCACAGTTCAATTCGGAAATCGGGTAATCCAACATACCATTTGAGCTTTGTACACTCAATACTGTGCAACACTGATTTTATCCAGGAGCAACATACATTCGGAGCGCGATTTCCGGGGTTTCAGATTGTTGCAGGAGCAGTTGAGGGTGGGTTCCCTCTCCCATTGGCCCCTTGGTGCGTTGTACTTCTTGCATCCGTGCCGATGCAAGGCGCTACCGGAAGGGCGATCCACGGCTTCGCCTAGATGCCTCATGGCCCTTACACCGCTACATCTGGCAGGGTTCCTCCAGCAGCAGAGTTGATGGATTCCATAACGCGAGTAGTAGGAATTAAAATTTGATTACGAGCTGAGCACACGCAGCTGAGTGTTCCGAGGGAAATGCAAGGAGGATTTCGGGCGCTCGCTGTGCTAGGTCTGATATCAGACGGACATCAGGGCGTGGCGGGAATAGTCTTGAATGAAAGATGGGGTATTCATGAACTCTCGATTCATCCAGGCCGATATTCATTCTGAAGCATCCAGTAATCCTTCCAACGCTCTCAACGGAACCCAGTATGGAGACGATCAGGGTGGAATTCGCGATTTCAAGAACCCTGCGGGAAATCACAATGGCATCATTCCTCGCCCACACTTGGTGCCTCCTGTTTCGCTAAATCCTGGTGTCCTCAATTCCTGGAAGGAGATTGCCACATACTTAGGCCGTGGCGTAAGAACCGTTCAACGGTGGGAATCGGAATTGCAACTACCCATTCATCGGCCCAGAGGGAAGAACCGCAGCGCAGTGGTGGCGTTCCGGAAAGAACTTGATGACTGGCTTAGGGCTACACCCCTGCAACGCGCTGATGATGATGGAAGGGATGCCGTGCTTCAAATTGCACGCGATCTGCAATCCCTTGCTGTGCAATTAGTTGGGGCAATAAACTCCCAGCCGCAGACTGACGGGAAGAAGCTGGTTGAAGCGACAAATACCATCCTGCAGCGGTTAAGCCAATTGACGGACGACAATTCTGGGCAGGCTATTCACACAAAGGACCTCCTCTCCAAGAGCAGTTAAGGATTGAGCACGTCCTGTGTAGTCTTGCTATTTAGGTACAAAGATCTGAGCCTTTGCGCCCTTGATGGAATTTGCGGTAAAGCTTCCCTGTTTCCGCATGCCTCGGTCTTGGTGGTGAGATTCTCTGCGGATGCTAAAATCTAATTTCAACAATCATGGGCAGCAAAATTCCAGTCGGCATTCTCGGCGCTACCGGGACGGTCGGGCAGAGATTCATCCAACTGCTCCACGAACACCCATGGTTTGAAATCACCTGGCTTGCGGCATCGGACCGCTCAGCAGGCAAGCTTTATCCGGAAGCCGCAAAGTGGAACCTGACGACGCCGATCCCCGCCAATATTGCTGCCATGAAAGTCTCTTCCGCCGCACCGGACAGCAGCACGCCCAATCTGGTCTTTGCCGCGCTTGATGCTACCGCGGCGCAGCAGATCGAGCCTGCCTTCGCGGAAGCGGGCCATGCCGTAGTGTCAAACTCCAGCGCGTTTCGCATGGCGGAAGATGTTCCGCTGATCATTCCCGAAGTCAATGGCGACCATGTTCCGCTCATCAAGACACAGAAGTGGTACAAGAAAAATGGCGGCTTCATGGTGACCAATCCCAACTGCTCCGCCATCGGACTGGTGCTGGCGCTGGCGCCGTTGCATCGCCGTTTTGGCATCGACAAGATTTTTGTGGCAACTATGCAGGCCATCAGCGGCGCGGGCTATCCCGGCGTGCCATCCATGGACATTCTAGGCAACGTGATTCCGTACATCCCCAAAGAAGAAGACAAGATGGAGGCGGAGACGCGCAAGCTGCTGGGGTCACTCGTAGAAAGCTCGCTGAACGGCTCCCGCGTGATCGATGCCGACCTTACCCTGAGCGCGCATTGCAACCGCGTTGCGGTGGAAGATGGGCATACCGAATCCGTTTCACTCAAGCTGCGCAAACCCGCGACTGCGGAAGAAATCATTACGGCATGGAATGAGTTCCGCTGCCTGCCGCAAAAGCTTAAGCTGCCCACCGCTCCGGAACAGCCGGTGATTTATGAAACCGCGCCGGACCGCCCACAACCGCGGCTGGACCGCGACCGCGGACGCGGCATGTCTGCCGTCTGCGGACGCTTGCGCCCTTGTAATATCTTCGACTGGAAATTCACCGTGCTCTCGCACAACACCATACGCGGCGCTGCCGGTGCGGCGGTCCTTAACGGCGAACTGCTCAAAGCTCAGGGATACATCAGTTGAGGGACAATTCAAAAAGACATACGTCTGGGAACGGCCGCGAACGGCCGTGTGACTTGATACCGTCAATTTTCTTAGAATTGTCATTCCTCGCGCCAGATATTGTCGTAAGGAATCTGCTGTTTTTCAGAGTTATCAAAAAGCAGATTCCTCGCTTCACTCGGAATGACAATTCACTACGGTATCGGAATCGTATTTACCCTTCAATTGAGCATCATGAAAATGTTCTTCTCCGTGCCTCCGTGCCTCCGTGGTGGAGGTTTTTTTCATGATCGTGATGAAGTTCGGCGGCACCTCCGTACAGGACGCGCAAGCGATTGACCGCGTCGCCGCAATTGTGCGCGAACGCCTGAATGAACGTCCTGTGGTCGTAGTAAGTGCGCTGGCCAAGATCACCGATCAGCTTCTGGCAATGTCTGCCGCAGCCGGCGCAGGCGACCGGACAAAAGCGCTTGAGCTTTCTTGCGCCGCTCGGGAGCGCCATTACAACTGCGCTTGTGACTTGCTGGGAACGCATGCGTTTGAGCAGATTGCGCCGGAACTTGAAGCCGACTTCAACGGCCTGGACGAGCTGTTGCGCGGCGTTGTCGCTGTGGGCGAACTCACGCCTCGGACGGTCGACACGATTGCCGGCTTTGGTGAGCGCGTGTCATCCAAAATTGCGGCCGCCGCATTTTCCCAGCGCAACATTGAAGCTGCTCACGTTGATTCCCGCAAGTGCATCGTAACCGACGCTACCTTCGGCAAGGCCGTACCACAATTTGAAGAGACGGACGCCCGTCTGGCAGAAACCGTGAAGCCGTTGCTGGAGCGCAAGCGCGTGCCGGTTATGGGCGGCTTTATTGCGGCAACGCGCGAGGGCATTGGCACGACGCTGGGACGCGGTGGATCGGACTTCAGCGCCGCCATTATAGGCGCGGGTCTGAATGCCGAGCGCATTGAGATTTGGACCGACGTGGACGGGATGATGACCACGGACCCAAATCTCTGTCCGGAGGCGCGCCGGATAAAGAACATCAGCTTTGAAGAGGCGGCCGAGCTTGCCTATTTCGGCGCGAAAGTCCTGCATCCAGCCACGCTGCTGCCGGCCATCCAGAAAAATATTCCGGTGCTGATCCTCAATTCGCGCAATCCCAAATGCGAAGGCACGCGCATTACGGCAACCGCGCCCAAGAGCAAAAATATTTTCAAGGCGATTGCCGCCAAAAAACGCATCACCGTGGTTGATGTAGTGGCCACGCGCATGCTCATGGCGCATGGCTTTCTTAAGAATATCTTTGAGGTCTTTGCCAACCATCGCTGCCCGGTGGATATGGTTTCAACTTCTGAGGTCAGCGTTTCCGTTACGGTGGATTCCAATGAATCCATCGCCGCGATTGCGGCTGACCTGGCCAAGCTGGCCGACGTGAAATATCAAGGCCGGAAGGCCATCGTGTGCCTGGTGGGTGAAAATATCAAGAGCACGCCGGGGATTGCCGCCAAGGTTTTCAGCGCCATTCCTGAAGCCAACATTCACATGATCTCGCAGGGCGCGTCAGAGATTAATATAGGGTTTGTGATTGATGAAGACGCCGTGCCCGATGTAGTCTCGCGCCTGCACCGCACATTCTTTGCGCAGGTGGATCCCGAGGTCTTCGCATGAAAGTCGTTCGCATGAAAGTCGTTCGCGTGAAAGCCGTTCGCGTGAAAATTCCAGGAGTGTGCTCTTGAAAATTTTGGTGCTGGGTCGCGGCAAAACCGGTGCCTTGGTGGCTGAAGTGGCGAAAGAGCGCGAGCATGAAGTCCGCTCATTGGCCAGCCAGGAAAATCAGGATGGCCGCGCTTTGACGCCTGCTACGCTGAAAGAAATCGATGCGGTCATTGATTTCACTACGCCGCACGCCGTGATTCCCAATATTATTCGCTGCGTTGAAGCTGGAATTCCAGTGGTGGCTGGCACCACCGGCTGGTACCAGCATATCGATAAAGTTCGCGAGCTAGTTACCGAACGAAATGCTGCGGTGCTTTACGGCTCAAACTTTTCCATTGGGATGAATTTCTTCTTCAAGGCCGTGCAGGCCGTTGCGCCGATCCTGAAACACCAGTATCGCGGCAGCATCGTAGAGCGCCACCACATTCACAAAAAAGACAAACCTTCCGGTACGGCGGTGACGATCCAGAGACTTCTGGAGTCCGGCTCAGGTGAAAAAGTTGAGGTCGCCTCTGTTCGCGAAGGCGAGACCGTGGGCATGCACCTGGTCATGCTCGACTCCGCCAATGACACGATCTTGTTTACTCACGACGCCAAGTCACGCGTCGGCTTTGCCGAGGGCGCAGTCCGCGCCGCTGAATGGATAAAGGGCAAGACGGGATTTTACGAGTTCCCGGAGATCGTGGACCAGCTTTAGAAAAGCGATTTACCACAAAGGACACTAAGGAAAACCGCCTTTTTTAGGCTTGGTGCATTCCTTGCCCTCGCGCGCTGGTTGCGGATCGGGGCAGGCTCTCGAAAGAGGCTTGACTAAGAAACCATTCTTCATCCGCGAATGCGTCGCATCTCCCGGCCCTCCTTTGTGTTCCTTCGTGTCCTTTGTGGTTAGGTTTTTTGTTATCCTAGTTCAACCATGAATCTCCAAGGCTGTGGCACCGCGCTCATTACCCCCTTCAAGCAGGACCAGAGCATCGACGAGAAAGCCCTTCGCTCACTGGTCGAGTGGCAGATTACCTCCGGTATTCACTTCCTTGTTCCGTGCGGCACGACGGGCGAGACCCCGACGCTGAGCAAAGACGAATGGCTGCGCGTGATCGACATCACCATTGAAGTAAACGGCGGCCGTGTGCCAATCGTCGCCGGAGCAACGTCAAACTGCACTGCTGAAGCGGTGGAGAAAGCGCAAGAACTCAACCGTCGGAAGGGCGTGGACGCCATCCTGACCGCGTCGCCTTACTACAACAAACCGACGCAAGAAGGCCAGTATCAGCATTTCAAGGCCATCGCGGAAGCAGTGGACAAGCCGATCGTGTTGTATTCCGTTGTCGGACGCACTGCCGCCAACATTGAGCCGGCGACGCTGGGCCGCCTGGCTAAAATTCCGAACATCATTGCCGTGAAAGAGGCCAGCGGCAACATCTCCCAAATTGCCGAAGTCTTTAATCACGTGCCGGAAAGTTTCCTCGTGTTCTCCGGTGACGATGCCGTCACAATTCCTGTGATCGCGCTGGGCGGCGTGGGAATTATTTCCGTCTGCTCGAATGAAATTCCTAAAGAGATGTCACAGCTGACGGCAGCCGCGCTGAACAATGATTGGGACAAAGCCCGCCGCCTCCAGCGCCAGTTCCTGCGCCTGATGCAGGCCAACTTCATGGAATCGAATCCCATGCCGGTGAAAGCGGTGCTGGCGATGATGGGGCGCATTGAAGAAGTGCTGCGCCTGCCCATGCTGCCGGTGAAGCCGGAAACGCGATCGAAACTGGAAAAAATTGCCGCTGAAGTCGGATTGCTGCAAGTACACGCTTCGGTTTCTGATCTCTAAAGAAAAACCTACTGCTGATCGGCACTGATTAACGCTGATTTAATGCTGATCTGCAATGGTCCTGCTTGGACCAAAAAGTCATCTCGCAAAAAGAAGCGGCTAGGCCGTTTAGCGCAGCCGCTTATGCATCGCCTCCGGAAACGGCTGCCGGGGGAAGGAGTTCAAATTCTTGCCCGGCGTCCGTTTCCAGAGGGCTTACCCACCTAGGAGAACATCCCTCATTGAGAAGATCGTGGTAAGAAAAGTTTCTTGCAAAGATTTTTTAGTATCCTGTGCTGCTTAACAATTCTGTATGTGAAGCGGCTAAGTTCTTGCTTCCGAAGTTTTGCTGTTCGAAAGCGCTAGGCTATCTCCTGGGCGACTCGGAGGACTTTCTCCGAGTGCGTGAGGCGCTCATATAATCGCGTATATTTCTCAGCCATCTTCGCCGCGCTGAAATTTTCCTGAGCGTGTTGCACACATACCGCCTGCCTGATGCTCCCAACCTGCCGCAATGCAGATACAGCCTGGGAAACATCCGCTACCAGGAACCCCGTCACACTGTCACGCACCACCTCGGCATGGGCGCCTCTGCGGAATGCGATCACAGGAGTTCCGGACGCTGCCGCTTCCATCGCCACCAGAGAGCTGGTTTCCTCTGCCAGGCTGGTGATCAACAAGGCTTGTGAATTTCGCAGCAAGCGCCGCTTCAACTCTGCTGGCGGCGCCGGGATGAATCTGGCATTCGGCATGGATCGAAGGCGCGGCGCGACTTCCCGCTCAAAATACTGCCGATGATAAGAAAATGGATAAACCTGTCCGGCGAGCGTGATTGGCATCTGAGTATGCTCGGCAATATCCAGCGCAAGGTGTGGCGCTTTTTCGTCACAAATGCGTCCGAGCCAGAGCAGCCCTTCACGATTGCGAATGCCACTTGTTGCATCCGTGCCATTGTCACCGCCAAAACAATCCAGCGCGATCCCATTGGGAACCACGCCGGCCAGTGAAGCCAGATTGGCAAAGCTGCGTGCCTGCGACTCAGATACACAGTTGAAGCTCACATTGGCCGGAATGCCATCGAAACTTGCCGCAGGATAGAAGCTGCGCGGCAAGTGCAGCGTAGCCAGCACAGGCGCATCGATTTCAGCGGCCCGCCTCCAGAAACTGCCAGAATGGTCGTGGATAAGATCGAATGCCTTGCCCTCGCAGGCGCGCCTGCGCACAAACTCAACCACCCGATCCTCGTGTTCGTTGCGACGGCGCTCATAATCGTCGGGCTGCGTGCAGGGCTGGCCGGTGGAAAACAACTCGCCACTCACGCGCGATCCAGCGGAAGCCGCAACTGTGGTATGCGCGCCGCTGCGCGCGACTTCGCGCTCCAGCGTCCATAAAATCTGTTCCGCGCCGCCCGCCGACTCGTCATGAACTTTGAGCAGGGGATACGCAACGTAAAGAATCCGCGCCATCGCTCTCTTAGATGCAAAATCAGGCAGAGGCCAAACCAGGCAGATTAAAGTAAGCCTTTGCCGACTAAACGCTGGGCAGTTATACTCCGCACTTGCTCCTTTATTTTGCAGACCTGGAGGGCAGCGCCCGTTGATGCGCTGAGTTTCGGCAAATAATCATGGACGTCTTACGCGCAGAAATCGAGCGACTTTATGCCAAAGGGGCATTACCTACGGAAGTGGCAGTGCATGCACGGCATGCGTTCAGGGAATTTCATGAGGCGCTTACTCGCGGCGAAATTCGCGCCGCCGAAAAGCAGGAGGGGCAGTGGCGCGTAAACTCATGGGTGAAGCAGGGTATCCTGCTGGGCTTCCGCCTGGGCGAACTGGAAGAGTCCCGCAGCGGCGCTCTGAGTTTTGTGGATAAAGATACCTTCCCTGCACGGCGTTTCGGTCTGTCAGACCGCGTTCGCGTGGTGCCGGGCGGATCTTCAGTCCGCACCGGAGCTTATATCGCTCCGGGCGTAATCTGCATGCCGCCGATGTACGTAAACGTGGGCGCGTACGTGGATGAAGGCACGTTGATCGATTCGCATGCTCTTGTCGGCTCTTGCGCGCAGATAGGGAAGCGGGTACACCTGAGCGCAGCGGCACAGATTGGCGGCGTGCTGGAGCCGGTAGGCGCTTCGCCGGTGATCATTGAGGATGACGTTCTCATTGGCGGAAATTGCGGCGTTTATGAAGGTGCACAGGTGCGCAGCGGTGCGGTGCTGGGCGCAGGTGTAATCCTCACTCGCGCCACGCCGGTCTATGACATTGTGCGGGAACATGTCTATCGCTCGTCAGAAGAGGGGCCTCTGGTGATTCCAGAAAATGCGGTGGTCGTGCCGGGATCGCGCGCCATCACCAAAGGAAAAGCGGCGGAGTGGGGGCTTTCACTCTATACTCCGGTAATCGTGAAATACCGTGACGACAAGACGCAGGGATCAATTGAGCTGGAGGACCTTCTGCGGTGAAGACAAGTTCCGCAAATCAAGGACGATTTCTGATTGCCTTTCTGGCGCTGGCCGGCATTGCTTGTGTCTTGTGGGCGATTACCCATTACACCGGCGCGGTAATCCATCCTTATCTGCTGGCGGGATTTCGATGGGCGGCAATTCTTGCCCTCTGCGGTTACTCGTTTGTTCGCCGGTCGCTTACTCCCTGGATTTTTGCCGGCATGCTGGTGGGCGCGGAAATCGGATTTGACCTCACCTTCACGGGCGATGCCACACGGCTCAAGCTTGCCGCCGACCTGCAAGTGTTGAGCTCGGTCTTTCTGCGGCTGATCAAGACCATTATTGCTCCGCTCATCTTTAGCACACTTGTAGTCGGCATTGCCGGGCACTCCAACCTGAAACAGGTTGGACGCATGGGCATCAAGGCATTGCTGTATTTTGAGATTGTTACCACCCTGGCGCTTTTTATCGGGCTGGGAACAATCCATCTTTCACAAGCCGGCGTGGGACTTACACCGCCTCCCAACGCCGCCACCGCCACGGTTACAGGCGCGCCGGAGCAAAAATGGACTGACGTTGTCCTGCACATCTTTCCGGAAAATATTGCCAAGTCCGTGGCTGAAGGACAGGTGCTGCAAGTTGTGGTGTTCAGCATAATTTTTGGCATTGCGCTGGCATTAATCGGTGAAGAAAAACGCCGGCCGATGCTGGTCTTTTGTGAAAGCCTTTCCGAAACGATGTTTAAGTTCACCAACATCGTGATGATGTTTGCGCCGATCGGCGTGGCTGGCGCCATTGCATATACCGTAGGGACGATGGGTTTTGGCGTGATGGCGAATCTGGCCAAGCTTCTGGTTACGCTCTATGCCGCGCTGATCGTGTTTGTGGTATGCGTGCTGTTGCCGGTGGCGCTGATTGCACGCCTGCCGATCAAGCGTTTTATCAAAGCCGTGGCTGAGCCTGTCACAATCGCTTTCGCCACGGCCAGTTCAGAGTCGGCCCTGCCAAGGGCCATGGAGTGCATGGAAGCCTTCGGCGTGCCGCGCCAGGTTGTCGCGTTCGTGCTGCCCACGGGCTACAGCTTTAACCTGGATGGCAGCACGCTTTATCTCTCGCTGGCCTCCATTTTTGTTGCGCAGGCCGCTGGCATACATTTAACACTTGGCCAGCAGCTGATCATGGTCTTTACCCTTATGCTTACCAGCAAAGGCGTGGCCGGAGTGCCGCGCGCGGTGCTGGTAATCCTTTTGGGCACGCTGGATTCTTTCCATCTGCCGGCCTGGCCCGTGTTGCTGATTCTTGGTATTGACCAGTTTATGGACATGGCGCGAACCGCAACCAACGTTCTGGGCAACTGCCTGGCCAGCGCCGTAGTGGCGCGATGGGAAGGGGAACTGGGCGCGGAAACTCCTTCACCCACTGTGATGGATGCTGTGGCACAATAGCGCCATGTTTCATGAACGCACCGGCGCTCACCTGGTCCCACCTGAACCGCATTTCCGCTGGCGTGGCGGCGAGATCACAAGATTGGAAGGCTTCACGGACGCAGTCTTTGCCTTTGCCGTGACGCTTCTGGTGGTTTCTTTGGAAGTGCCGCGCACCTTTGAAGAGCTTCTGGTGGCGATGAAGGGATTTTTCGCCTTCGCCATCTGCTTTGCCATCCTGACGCAGGTCTGGTACTTCCACTATAAGTTTTCCCGGCGTTACGGACTTCAAACGGTTTATACGATCGTGCTGAACGCCGCTCTCATTTTTGTAGTGTTGTTTTACGTTTACCCGCTCAAGTTTCTATTTACCTTGTCGGTTGGCGCCCTGTCCGGCGGCAGGACTGTGCCGGCTTCGCAGTTGAACCGTATGATCACCAGCAGCCATCAACTTTGCCTGCTCTGGCTGATATACAGCGCCGGCGTTATCGCCGTGTATGGATTATTCGCGCTGCTCTACCAGTATGCGTACAGAAAACGCCACGAACTGGAGTTGAATAAGTATGAAATTCTCTCGACGCGCAACGCCATCATTCATTTTGCCGGACTAGCGGGCGTCGGGGCCATCGTCGCCATCGCCGCATTGGTATTGCCAGCCGCATACGTTGGCTACGCCGGTTTCTTATTCTGCCTGAATGGCATTTGGGGCTGGGCTGCCGGATCCGTCTTGCGCAAGCAGGAGAGACTCGTGTTGCAGCAAACGAAGGCGCGCTCCGCAACCGGAGCATGAATGCGGGTGGCTGCCAACTGCAGGCATTCTTTCTGTTAGCATCATTTGTTGACCATGCCCTCGCATAAACTCCATCTTGTACCCCTTGGCGGTCTCGGCGAATTTGGAATGAACTGCATGGCCGTGCGCTATGGTGACGACATTATCGTCATTGACGCCGGCCTCATGTTTCCCGAATCCGAGTTGCTCGGCGTGGATATAGTTGTCCCGGACATTACTTATCTGCTGCAAAACCGCGACAAGGTGCGCGGCATTGTCCTGACCCACGGGCATGAAGACCACATTGGAGCGCTCCCCTGGGTTCTTACTGAACTAAAGGTCCCGGTTTTTGGAACGGAATTCACGCTGGCCCTGGTGGAAAACAAGCTGGAAGAGCACGGGCTGCTGGACGATGCCGATCTCCGCGAGATCCGCGCCGGTTCCCGCTTCAACCTTGGGCCGTTCACGATCAATCCCATACAGGTAACGCACAGCCTGGTGGATTGCGTTGCGCTGGCGGTTCATACGCCACTGGGCGTCGTAATCCATACCGGCGATTTCAAAGTTGATCCCACGCCCACCGACACGCGCCTGTTTGACCTGCATACCTTTGCGGAATACGGCAAAGAAGGAAACGTGCTGGCGCTGTTGCAGGATTCAACCAACGCAGAGCGTCGCGGCTATACACCCAGCGAACGGGCGGTGCGCGGCAAGTTCGATGAAATCTTTGCCCGCGCTGAGCGTCGGCTGTTCATCTCCTGTTTCTCGTCGTCCATCCATCGCATCAAGCTGGCATTTGAGATGGCGCGGGAATACAAGCGCAAAATCGCGCTGGTGGGCCGGTCAATGACTGAAGCCTCAGAGATCGCCATGGACCTGGGCTACATTGATGTTCCTGAAGGACTGCTGATTCATCCCGGGCAGATCAAGGATTACGCGCCACAACAGGTTTGCGTGATGATCAGCGGCACACAGGGCGAGCCAATGTCCGCGCTGTCGCGCGCGGCGGTGGATAACCACAAGCATGCGCGAATCGAGAAGGGCGACACCGTGGTGCTTTCGTCCCGCATCATTCCCGGCAATGAAAAAGGTATTTACCGGATGATTGACCATCTCTTCCGCCGCGAAGCCGACGTGATCTATGACGACGGCTCCAACCCGCCTGTCCACGTGAGCGGCCATGCCAGCCAGGAAGAGCAAAAGCTGATTATGAACCTGGTGAAGCCGAAATATTTTATTCCTATCCACGGTGAATATCGGCAGTTGCGTATCCAGGCCGATATGGCGCGATCAATGCATGGCTCAGTTGGACATGTAATGATGCTGGAGAGCGGTGACGTGCTTGAGTTCGACGAACTGGGCGCGCGCAAGCTGGATAAAGTTACCGTGGGGCGCATCTGCATTGATTCCGGCTCGCGCACGGACGTGGTGGAAGACCTGGTCATCAAAGACCGCCGCCACCTGAGTGAAGACGGCTTTGTGCTGCCGATTATCGCCATCAACAAGCTGAAGGGGACGGTGGAATCGATTCCGGAAATCGTGATGCGCGGATTTGCCGCCGGCTCAGAGGAAGGCTTTGTGCGCGAGGCGAGGCGCATTGTCTCCGCTACGCTGGATGGCTCAACCGCGGAAGAAAAAGCCGATTACGGCGTGATCAAAGAAAAAATTCGCGCTGACCTGAAGCGATTCATTGTGAAGACAACGGCGCGGCGACCGCTGATTATGCCGGTAATCCTGGAGATTTAAATTGGCAAGATTCACACGCAGGCAAAGAGTTTTAATTTTCCTGTTTGTGCTGCTGGCCTCGATTGTCCTGACCGGGGCTGTTCTTCTGCATCCCGTGGGCGCGCATTTGCGGGCCATGTCACTACTGCTGCGATTTTCTGACGCGCATGCTCATGGCGTGCTTACCCGCTTTGCCGATCATCCTTTTAAGGAGGAAGATGGGTATGCTTTAACGCCGCATGGCACTATTCGCTTCAGAACCTACACGCCACAGGACGTTCAGAATCCCGGCGGCGTAGTGCTGCTGCACGGCATTCATCATCTGGGCATCGACGATCCGCGACTATGGAATTTGGCGCGAGCGCTGGCCGGCGCGGGAGTGCTGGTTATGACTCCGGAATTGCAGGACCTGACGGATTATCGAGTAACGGCCAGGACAATTGATGTGATTGGCGATTCCGCCGTGGCGCTGAGCAGGCGTATGCGACGCAGAGTAGGCGTGCTGGGACTCAGCTTTGCGGGGGGACTTGCGCTAATGGCGGCAGACCGGGAAAAGTTTGGGAATAGTATTGGCTTTGTGGTGGCGATTGGAGCACACGATGACATGGCACGGGTAGCGCGATTTTTTGCCACCAATGTAATTACCCGTCCCTATGGCGTGGAGACGCCGTTTCAGGCACATGAATATGGCGCTTTAGTTTTGGCTTATTCGCACCTGGAAGATTTCTTTTCGGCCTCGGATGTGCCTGTCGCGCGCGAATCGCTACGGCAGTGGCTGTGGGAGCAGCCAGAAGCCATGAAGACCGCGGCGGCACTGAGTCCTGAAGGGAAGCACGAGTTGGAACTGCTGCTTCACCATCGCGATCAGTTGCGAGAGGCGCTGCTGCGAGAAATCACGCTGCATAGAGCGGAGATGGATGCGGTATCGCCGCACGGGCATCTGGCGAAGATCCACGCTGAGGTGTTTCTGCTGCATGGCGCTGGCGACACCGTCATTCCATCATCGGAAACGCTATGGCTGGAGAAAGATGTGCCAGCGGCTGAACTCAAGGACTCACTCATCAGTGCCGCGCTGGTCCACGTGGATATGGGAAATAAAGTAACGTGGCAGCAGCAATGGCAACTGGTGGATTTTATGGCGCAGGTGCTGGACGCAACCGAGAAGCTCCCGGTTTCACATTCATAGTTGGCAAGATGGGTGCAAAAATGAAATTGAAGGCCGACGATGGCCACGAACTCGACAATTCCCCCCATGCTGCTCCAAATTCCAGCTCAGTCCACACTTGAGACCCTACATTCGGTGACCGAAATACGCCTTATTGCGGGGTATTGCCAGCAGGCAGCACATCGCAGAACCAGAAGCCATCGCGCTCAACTTTTTCTCCGGTTACGATTGCGATTTCCCGGCTGCACCTTTCCCGATTAATCATTTCCCAGTTGCGCGTTTCCCCGTTAAACATGGGCCCCGCATACACAAAGGTATGGAACTCACCGTTTTCACCGCACGGATCAGCTCCAGCAGGAAGATCACGAAGTAACGCCGCATCAAAGTCGCGGCCAATGAAAGTGGCAGGCAGTTGCTTGGGATCCACGCAGATAAGTTTCGCGCGTAGTCCTGCGCCGATCATTTCCTGCGCAAGCGCGTGCGTTGGAATGCCCCAGAGGGGGAATAACGGTTCCAGTCCCGTGTCTTTCAACTGGCGCTCACGGTAGGCGCGAACGTCAGCAAGAAAAAGATCGCCAAAAGCGATGGCGGTTATGCCTTGCGCCAGCGCCTGGTCGCAGACGAGCTTCATGGCCGCTTCATATTCGGCATTTGAACAGGGCCAGGGAATGGGCGCGGCAATCAATGGCAGTCCCGCTGCTTGGGCCTGCATTTCCACGAGGGCCCGACGCGTGCTGTGCATGGCAACGCGATCAAACGCGGCATTGAACGTTGTCATGAGGCCGGCGATTTCATACTGGTTTTGCCGGCGCAGAACGTGCAAGGCCCATGCACTGTCTTTGCCGCTGCTCCACGCCAAAAGGATCTTCTTTTTCATGCAGTAAACCTATCACGGAGACACATTTCTGAAATCCCGAATCCCGCAAAAGCGGGTGAGGAGACCCTATGATTAAATCCGTTGCAGGGGCTCGAACCTTGTTCTAGAGCAGGTAAAGCGCTAGCAAGTCCATCCAAGGCAATAGCGGTACGTGCATTCCAGCGGCACAGTTACTCGGGTGTCATAGGGCCCCCTCGCTATGCTTCGGGGTTTCAGAAACCGTGGTAGATTTGAAGGAATAATGTCCGCTCCCAATTCAAGATTTGTCCGCACGTGCCGCTGTGAACCTGTGGACGTGACCCCGATCTGGCTGATGCGCCAAGCAGGTCGCTATATGGCTGAGTATCGCGCAGTGCGGAAAAAGCACTCCATTTTGGAAATCTGTAAAACCCCGGAGATCGCTGCTGACGTGACCATTACCGCGGCGGAAAAGCTGGACGTGGATGCGGCCATCATCTTTGCCGATCTGCTTCTGCCGCTGGAAGTGATGGGGATGCCGTTCCGTTTTGAAGGTGGCGAAGGGCCGGTCATCGAGCGCCCCTTGCGCGCGCCGAAAGATATTGACGCTCTGGTTACGCATCGAGCTTCCGAACTCGGCTACGTAGCGGAATCAGTGGGCCGCGTGGTGAAACATTTTGGCAGCAAGCTGCCGGTGATCGGATTTTGTGGCGCGCCTTTCACGC
>JBARNL010000585.1:0-3991 GCA_049802955.1 Candidatus Angelobacter sp. | reverse complement strand
GGATAGACACGCTGGCCCCGTGGATTGTCATTGTTGGCCAGAGCAGCCTCCAGTTCAGCAATGGTGCTTTCCGCCGGAAGCGCGGTGATATTCGTTCGCATCACGTCCTCGACGGCGAGGGCTTCGAGCGGATCGACCACGTACTCGCGGGAAAGATGATGACCGCGACGGCTGATTTTTTCCGTGAGGATGGACCGCGCCATGGTCAATACGGTAAACGAATGCGCGGTAACACAGGCGATCAGGAGAGGCAGTATGGAGTGATAGTCGCCAGTAAGCTCAAAAGCGAAAATCACGCCCGTCAGAGGGGACCGCATTGTCCCGGCAAGCATGGCGCCCATGCTGATCAGCGGCCAAAAGCCCGGCCCCTGATGCGGAAGAAAGAGCGCATCCACAGCACCCAGAGCGCCGCCCATCATGAGCAACGGAGCCAGAACACCGCCGGATGTTCCTGAGCCCAGGGAAAAACTCCAGATGAGGATTTTGACGATGAGAACGCCCAAAATCAGTTTGACCGTGGCATTGCCTTGCAAAACCTGCTGGATTACGTCATAGCCTACACCGAGTGCGCGAGGATAAAAATAACCGCCAATGCCGATACCCAAGCCGCCGATGGCCGGCCACCACATCCAGTGGATTCGTTTGAGATGAAGAAATGCATCTTCAAAGGCATATACCAACTGGGTAAGCAGCGCGGAAAGGCAGCCGCTCAACAATCCCGCGAGCAAACAACCAAAGAGAACGGCGGGCGCCCACACAACGTCATGGGCTGGAACGGGAAAAATTGGGCCTCCGCCCAGCAAGTGTACGCGCGCGGCCGCTGCCGTGATGCTGGCTAACGCAACCGGAATAAAGCTACGGGGCTTCCATTCGAACAACAGCAGCTCAATTGCGAGCATGATGGAAGCAAAGGGCGCTGCAAACGTCGCGGACATGCCGGCCGCAGCGCCGGCTACAAGAAGCGTCTTTCGCTCAGCCGATGTAAGGTGGAAAAATTGGGCGATGAGAGAGCCGAATGCCCCGCCGGTCATGATGATGGGACCTTCCGCGCCGAACGGACCTCCAGAGCCAATGGAAATAGCTGTGGAAACCGGCTTGAGTATCGCCAAGCGCGGTTCGACCTTGGCCCCGCGAAGAAGAATGGCCTCGATCGCCTCCGGAATGCCATGGCCACGAATCTTGTCCGAGCCAAACTTGGCCATCAGACCCACAATCAACCCGCCGATCACGGGCACAAGAATTACCCAGAGGCCCAGGTGAGTGTTGCCAGGTGAAGCAGGCGCGGTGCTCAGGCGATGAAAGAAAAAGACATTGGTGAAGAAGCTGATCAGCTTAAGCAGGACGACGGCAACATAGGCGGACAGCACACCAATAACCAAGGCAAGCCCTGAGATCGGCAATACCCGCCAGGTTGTGGTGAAATCTCCAAGTGTTCCCGCTGGTGCAAGGTGCGGATTATCCGCGCTTAGTGAGTTATCCGGGGTAATTTCTTTCATGTGCCCGTTTTTTTGCTCCCTCTTGGCCGTACTTTGGTTTTGGCTGCGCCATCTCCCGTGAGCCCCAGGATGGCTTGAACCAGGATGGGCCCGGTCTCCTGCAGTTCCTGACGCGCAGCGACACCCAATTCACGCAACAACATTTCTCCATCCGGCAGGATGGAGAGCTTTACCTGCCGCCTGTCAGTAGAAGACCGGCTGCGGCGAACCAGCTTCTGTTCCTCGCACCGGTCAGCCAATTCCACCATGCTGTTATGGTTGAGCTGCATTCTTTCAGCCAGGTGGCTTATGGTGGGCTCCATCACTTCAGGCAGGCCCTTGATCGCCAAAATCAGTTGATATTGCTGGGGATTTGCCCCGAACTGCCGTGTGGCCTCTTCCATATTGCGAAGAAACCGGCGTAATTGATAACGAAACTCTCCCAGCGCCAGGTATTCCGGCTCACTTAGAGGGCGCACGTTTTTTCCCTTTGACATTTTATATCGCTCCGCGACATAATACCAGCATTCTGCTAGATTCGAGCCTGGGCCTTTTCATCGGACACCAAACCGGGGAAAAGGCCCTTTTAGTTTCTTGGATTATCATAACTGTAAACAAGCGTGAACATCTGTAAGGAGACTGTGGGTGCCCTGCCTCCAACCGGTTTGGCGCTGGCATGTACAGCTTCGAGCAATCCGCCGCAAAAAGAGCCCGTTAGCGGCAAAGGGCCGGCAGCATTTATTATCGAGGGTTTACTTACAATGCCTGTGCTTTCGAGGGACAACCTTTGATTCCACGTTATACGCGCCCGGAGATGGGCCGAATCTGGAGTGATGAAAATAAATTTCGCTGCTGGCTCAAGGTTGAAGCCGCGGCCAGCCTTACCTTGGCCGATGCGGGGATCGTCCCCGAGAATGCCGCGCGCGCCATTGCCGAGCGCGGTGACTTTGACCTGCAACGCATCCATGAAATTGAAGCCGAAGTACGGCATGACGTGATTGCCTTTACCACCGCCGTGGCGGAAAAAGTTGGCCCGGAGGCGCGCTGGCTGCATTATGGCCTTACGTCAAATGACGTGGTGGATACGGCGCAGGCGCTCCAGATCAAAGAGGCTTCACGGATTATCGCCGATGACCTGGAGCAGTTGAAGCAAGTGCTGGCGCGCCGCGCCCATGAATTTGAGCACACGCCGACAATTGGCAGAACCCACGGCATCCACGCCGAGCCGACGACGTTCGGACTGAAACTGGCCAACTGGTACGCCGAAACGGTACGCAATATTGAGCGGTTCCAGCGCAGTGCGGAAGAGATGCGTGTGGGAAAACTTTCCGGTGCGGTGGGAACGTTCGCGCATCTGGAACCGGAGTTTGAAGAAAAGATTTGTGAGCGCCTGGGACTGGCCGCCGCGCCGATCTCCACGCAGGTGATTCAGCGCGACCGCCATGCTTACTACGTCGCTACACTTGCGACGATCGCTTCAACGCTGGACAAAATCGCTACGGAGATTCGACACTTGCAGCGTACCGAAGTACGCGAAGCCGAAGAATACTTCAGCGAGAAGCAAAAGGGATCGTCGGCCATGCCGCATAAGCGTAATCCGATCACCTGCGAGCAGATCAGCGGGCTGGCGCGCGTGGTCCGGGCCAACGCGCAGGCCGCGTTTGAAAACGTGGCGCTGTGGCATGAGCGTGATATCTCTCATTCGTCAGTCGAGCGCGTAATTCTGCCGGATTCCACGATCCTGGTGGACTATCTTCTCACCAAGACCATCCACCTGATCGATACGCTGATGGTCTATCCCAACCGCATGCTCAAAAACCTGGAATCGACTGGCGGGCTGGTCTTCAGCGGTCAGCTACTGCTGGATCTCTCTGAGCATGGCATGGCGCGCGAAGACGCTTATCGCCTGGTGCAGAAGCATGCCATGCGTGCGTGGAAAGAAGATTTGAACTTCCGTGAGCTGGTGATGAATGACCCGGAAATTACAGGCCGCGTGCCAGCCAAGCAGATTGAGCAGGCATTTTCCATTGAGCGGCAGTTGAGAAATGTGGACAAGATATTTAAGAGGGTGTTTGGGAAATAGCTTTTTTCTGAAATCCCGACTCGGAGCGCTCTTTGCGAAGGGGAGGGAGCCCTATAGCCATAAAACTTATACGGTTATCAAATAATTCAGTCGCAAATTAGGTGCAGAAGAATTAAAGTCATTTTGTACCCTGAAAAAGCCCTTTATGACTAATGAAGTGACTTACACTATTACTCGACTACCAGATGGCCAGTATCAACTTTTGGGTGACCAGAATCCGCCGAGCAGATTTGTTTTTCGATCTCAAGTTGTTGAGATGGGGCTTTCCTCCCGCCTTTTCTGGCTGACTCCGAATGTAAGACAGTGTTGAATGAAATAGAGAAACACGGTTCTGCAAAAAGAAAAATTCGACCAAGTAAGTCTTTCACAAGACGCTAAGCTAGGATTAATACGGTTGTGGTTGTTTTAAGCAAGCATTCTTGTGCGGGTAGGG
>JBARNL010000584.1:0-2533 GCA_049802955.1 Candidatus Angelobacter sp. | reverse complement strand
GAAAATGATTTTGGCCCACAGACTTCGATTTTCCGAGTCTTGGATTAACGTGAGAGGGTCATCGATTTCCTCCCCGCCTTGTCTCAGTTCCTCAATTAATCCGCCGACGTGCATTCCTGCATGTAATGGTTTTATGTCCAGTATATCTAGCACCATTTTCCGAGGGTTAAATCCAAGTTCTGCATTTAGAGACTGGGTGGAACTGAGTGCTTTCACAATTATTAAGTCGGATGGGGAGAATTGATATGGATCGCCACCTGGGTCGGATTTTATGCTCCCTCGTGATCGATCGGTGGCCGCCGTTTGCAATTCTTGGCGCAAAATCGAAGAGTCAATCCCTAGCTTTTGCGCGATATCATTTGCCAAGTCGCTTCGAATGATTCTGCTATGTACATGCTGAATGTGAGGAATTAAGAAGTTTATCGCCTTTACCTTACCCTCGGGGCTCCGCACCGGAAACAGCTTCAGCGCGCGCTCCACCAGATAATCAAAATATTTTGCCGAGCCCTTCAGTGCCTTCGCATATGCCTCCGCGCCGTTCTTCCGGATAAACAGATCCGGATCAAATCCCGCTTCCAGCCGCAGCACGCGGATGTTGAATTCCTCCTCCAGCAGCATGCCGAGTGATTTGTCCGTGGCCGCCGCGCCCGCCGTGTCCGGATCAAAATTCACCACAATATCTTTGCTGAATCTGCCCAGCAGCCGCACCTGCGTTTCTGTAAACGCCGTGCCGGAACTCGCCGCCACGTTGTGAAAGCCCGCGGAATACACGGCAATACAATCCATCTGGCCTTCAACAATAATTGCATACCCCAGCTTGCGGATCGCCTCTTTCGCGCGATCCAGGTTGTACAGCACTCGTCCCTTGGAATAAATCGGCGTCTCCGGCGAATTCATATACTTCGGCCCGGACTTCTCGTCCTTCGCCAGCGTCCGCCCCGTAAATGCAATGATCTTTCCATTCTCGTTGGCGATCGGGAACATGATGCGGTTGCGAAACTTCGAGTACATCGCCGCTGCGGAAGCCCCGCCCGCGCCATTGTCCGACCCCTCTTTCCATGAGAACAATCCCGAGGCCCGCATCATCTCTTCGCTGAAGTCAGCCTTCAGCCGATCTTTGAGCGTGAAGCCTGAATCCGGCGCAAACCCGATCCTGAACGTCCGGATGGTCTCTTCTTTCAGCCCGCGCCCTGCCAGATATTCCCGACCCTGCGCTCCCTCTGGACGCCGCAACTGGTCTTCAAAGAACTTGCAGGCCCGCTCATGCATCTCAATCAGCTTGCCGCGCTTGCCTGCGTCCTCAGCTTCGCTCTCAGAGCTGTACTGCATCTTGGGCATAGGAATGCCCATCTTCTCAGCGACCAACTTGATCGCTTCCGGAAAGCTGATCTGCTCCCGCTCCTGTACAAACTTGAAAACGTCGCCAGACTTGCCGCAGCCAAAGCAATGGAAGAACTGCCGTGTGGCGTGAACAGAAAACGACGGCGACTTCTCCCCGTGAAACGGGCAGAGCCCAACAAAGTTCTGCGCGCCCGCTTTCTTGAGCTGAATGTAATCGCCAATCACGCGGACAATGTCCGCCTGCTGCCGCACCGTTTCCTTAAAATCGCTGAGAGTGGTCATGAATTCTTCAGATCATTTTGCTTGAAAATTGTAGGAAGGGGAATGCCAGAACTTTGGTGCAGTTTTGGCGGCTTTTTTAATCGTAGAGGCGCAGCATTGCTCCATCCCGCTATCCGCACCTTTTCGCACTCGTTCTGCAAACCTCTCTGCGCCCATGGTTCTGATGCCGAATCGTTGGAGTCTCGGGGGCTAAATCATTCAGGCATTGGTCTTGGACGAACTCAAACGGCTTTGAAGAGCTGGAAAATTTAATTTATATGGATAGATAATTTATGGGGACAGATAACAGATAAGGGAGGTCCGAAATGCCGAAAGGGAGCTACACGCCGGGGTACAGCGCCCCCGTCCTGAGCTTTATGGAGCAACGTACAGCAGAGAGCCATGCGGGATTTTTTCTGCCTCATTTGCTGCCCGGCTGGCGCGTGCTGGACGCAGGCTGCGGCCCAGGCAGCATCACGCTTGGTCTGGCCCGGAAGGTCGCTCCTGGGCAGGTAATCGGCATCGATATTGAGGAGTCGCAGTTCGCCAAAGCTCGTGAGCAGGCCAGGCAAGAGGGGATGGACGTCGAATTTAAAACGGCGAACATCTCTCATCTTCCATTCGAAGATGGATACTTCGACGCAGTTTTCTCTCATGCTGTGCTGCAACACCTCACCGATCCTGAAGCAGCGCTCGCGGAGCTCCGCCGGGTATTGAAGCCGGGCGGGCTGATTGGCGTACGGGCCGGAGATATGGGCGGGACACTCATCGATGCAGAAGGTGAGGAAGCGGCCCAGGGTCTTGCGGCATATCTTACAAAAAGCGAGAAAAGCGGGGGAGATCCATACATCGGGCGAAAACTTGGACGCCTTCTTCGAAAAGCTGGGTTCACGGTGGAGAAAGTGAGTGCTTCTTACGAAGTGATTACCGA
>JBARNL010000583.1:0-1641 GCA_049802955.1 Candidatus Angelobacter sp. | reverse complement strand
ACGGAACCATTCTAAGAACTTGACAGGTAACTGGAGAGCACCATCATGGTTGCGGTTCTGGGAAAGTTCTGAAAAGCAGTCCAAGAGGAGAACAATAACTAATGAAAAAGCTTTTTATTCCGCTTTTTGTCCTTGCTGTCTTGATCTATATCGCCCCTTCCGCCCATGCCGAAAACTGGGTTTATCTTGGCCAGGCCCATGTTGACGGTCAGCACGATCATGACAATATTGAAATCGGCAAGGCCGCGGGTCGTTACCGCTTCCTGCAGGTTCGCGTAAATAACGCGCCTATCGAGTTCGATCGCATCGTGGTCCACTATGGTGACGGCGAGCCGGAAGTCCTGCAGGTGCGCAACGTGATCCGTGCCGGCGGACACACCCGCGCCATCGCGCTGCAAGGTGACCGCTTTGTGAAGAGCTTTGAGCTGTGGTACGGCAAAGCCAGGCCCAACTCGGCCCGGCCTCAACTCGCGCTTTGGGGACAGCGCTAAACGCCAAGCCAAATTCAAGCAGAAGGGCCTCGATGCTCGGGGCCTTTTTTAACGTGCCGTTGATTTCTTCCGCCCTCACGCCGCCTTGCGCTCGCGGTCTTCTCGATCTTCACGCGGCAAGCCGCCCTGCTGCACGGTGAGGGTCATGGTGCTGGATGCAATCTCAATATCTTTGCGATCGCTAATTTGCCAGAACATTTCGCCGAAAATATAGCTGCTGGCGCTGCGCCGCTTCTTCGGATCAACCAGATAGCGCAATGTCAGTTCCACCCAGTTGTCAGTCACCTTCATAAAGACCACTGGCTCAACCTCAAAGCGCGGTACCATGAAAATGCGCTGCATCTTTTCTATCTGCCCTTCCGCGCCCTGCATAAACTCGCGTGTATATTCGCCGCCCACGCTCTTGAGTATCTCAGTGGCCGCTTTTATGTTGCTGGCATATGTGATCGGCAACTTGATTTCGTCCCAGATATAGGCAAAGTTGCGCGTGTAATTGAACACGGACGCGCCGAACACCTGGGCATTCGCGAATTGGATGATTCGCCCGCTGTACTGGTCGCCGCCAATCCAGTGTCCGATCTCCATCATCCGAGTATAGAAAAAGCCCACATCGATCACATCGCCGCTGAGCTTATTGATTTCAATGCGGTCGCCCACGGTATACATGTGGCCAAAAAAAATCGCGATGCGGCCGGCTATGCTTAACAGCGGCTCGCGCAATGCAACCGCCAGGCCAGCGCCGATCAACCCTAAAAAGGTGCTGGCATGTGGAACCAGTTTGGCCCACAGTCCAATGATAATGGCCCCGCCGACCACCACAACGATAGTCGAGAGCAGGCGCTGCCGCCGGTATTGCTCTTTGGGATTGGGCGCATGCCTGCCGATGAACTTGTGCACCAGGCCGATCACGATCCAGCCAATCACCAGGACGGCAAGCGTTCCAAACACCGGAATGGGATGCGCCAGAAATGCCATTCACATTTTAAGATGCATCTTGAACACGACACGAAGACGTAAGCGGCGGAAGTTCTGGATTAGCGGAACGCGTTGCTTGTAGCGCCAATCTTGATTCTTTTTATACCGAAAGAACTGTGGATGCATCAAAGACGTGTGTGATTCCGTGAATTGGAAAAACACTGCCGCTCTATTC
>JBARNL010000582.1:0-5977 GCA_049802955.1 Candidatus Angelobacter sp. | reverse complement strand
GATCTGGGATGCACCCCTCGCAAGCCTACGCCAATCTGGGATGGCCGGGGAGGGGGGAGGGGGTGGAGCAAGATCGCCGGAATCGCCGACATCGCGCGACAGCGCCGAAATCGGAAAGGCAAAATCTTACCGCTGATTACGCTGATGACACTGATCAGCAGAGATCGCCGGAATCGCCGAGATCGCGCGTAATCGCCGAGATCAGAAAGGCAAAACCTTACCGCTGATTACGCTGATGACACTGATCAGCAGAGATTGCCGGAATCGCCGTGATCGCGCATGATCGCCACTCAGGGACGAAATGCAGGGAAATTGCACGTTTTTCCGCGGTTTGGCATCTAACGGAGTGGCTGCTAAATAGGTTGAAAATTCGCGGAAATTAGCGAATCATGGAAGAGATAGCAGCCATAGGTGTTCCCATGTTACGCGGTTCCATACTCGCTTTTTTCCTGGTTTTAATTGTCTCCGGCTTTGCCGTGGGCCAATCGTCTCCCATTACCGTAACGCCCGGCAACTCATTGGATTCACACATCCCTAAGCCTGCTGACGCTCAGGCGCCATCAGTGCCGGATAACACGCCGCACTTGAAGCCAAATGATCTGGACAGCCGGGAAAAACTGAATGACGGCACCAAGATGCAGCTCATTCGCGTCCTGGATGCTGAGTTTGTTCACGTGCGCAAGAATCTCCCGGTGGGAGAAAAAGACCTTGTCATCGCGCCGGATGGTCTTGTGAAACCTGGTGACGCGCAGCTTTACAGGCTGGCCCAGTCTTATGGCGCCGCGGCCAAGGTTGGCGACCGCGTGCAGATTAGCAATATCGTATTCACGGAAAAGTCGATTTACTTGGAAATCAATGGCGGACCAAAAAAGAAAACCAAGTGGTACCAGCACATTCAGGTTTCGGGTATGGGCGGCAGTACCGGCGGCGTAGATCCTAATCAGGCCCAGCCCACCGGCGCAGCCGTGACGCTTGAGTTTAAAAAACATGTCCCAGAAATGACTGGCGCCGAATTAAAGCAGATGCTTACACCGGTGCTGGATTTTTCCGTCAAGACCGCTGCAGAAGTTTTTGTCGATACTCTTCCGCCCAAGATCAAGGAAGCCGTGAAGGGGCATGAAGTCCTGGTGGGCATGAATCATGACATGGTGGTCATGGCAAGAGACCGGCCGCAGCAAAAAGTCCGCGAAAAAGACGACAAAGGCAAGGAGTACGAAGAATGGATTTACGGCGCTCCTCCAAAGGACGTGGTATTTGTCCGCTTTATCGGCGATGAAGTAGTCCAGGTCAAAACCGCGAAAGTCGGCGGCCAGATGATCGTAAAAACGGAAAAAGAGGTTGACGTAAAAGACGGTGTGCCTACGCTGGCCGCGCTGAAATCGAGTGACACTCCGCAAGACGTGAGCGGCGCGCCACAGCAGGAGCAGCCCACTCATCGGCCAACATTGAAACGGCCCGACGAGCAGCCTGATCCCATGACGCAGCAGGCTGGCGGAGCTTCCACCACCCCGCAGGTGCCACCGCCGCCGCAGGATGAGCCGCAGTGGGGCACAAACGGCAAACAGCCAGCTTCCGGAAGCGCGGACCAGCAGCCGGCCCAGGGCCAGGACAAAACTCCGCAAGACCCGGTGAAGACGCCGCCGCTGTAAGAGGGCTGACGCAAACCAAAGCAGCGGTTTAAACTAGAAGAGTGAAGATTGCTCTCGGGCAGATCAACCCAACAATTGGTGATTTCAACGGCAATTCCAAAAAGATCATTGACTCTTCGCGCCAGGCCCTTGCGCTGGGCGCGGAGATGGTTCTGTTTCCTGAACTGGCAGTTTGTGGCTATCCTCCGCGCGACCTGCTGGAAAAACCTGCCTTTGTCGAACGCAACCAGCAGGTAGTGAATCAGATTGCGCAGGAAGTTCCGCAAATCACCATCGTATGCGGTTTTGTCTCGCCCGCCAAAGTGGAAACCGGCAAATCTGTGATGAATTCCGCCGCCGTGTTGCGGCAGGGCGCGGTGCAGTTTGTGCAGTCAAAAATGCTGCTGCCCACTTATGATGTTTTCGACGAGATGCGTTACTTTGATCCTGCTGAATCGCAAAAGCTGCTTCCGCTCGCGGGCAAGGAATTCGCGCTCACCATCTGTGAAGACGCGTGGAATGACAAGCATTTCTGGCATCGCCGCTTGTACAACGTAGATCCCGTTGACGAACTGCTGCATGCCGGCGGCAACATGGTGCTGAATATTTCCGCCTCGCCGTTTCATCTGGGCAAACGCGAACTGCGCCGCCAGATGCTGGCCACCATCGCCCGCGACAACAAAGTTCCGGTCTTGTTCGTGAACCAGGTAGGCGGCAATGACAGCCTGATCTTTGATGGCTCCAGCATGGTCATCTCGCCGGATGGGCGCATTGTGGCCCAGGCAAAATCCTTTGAGGAAGACCTGGTTATTTTCGATTCTGACACCATGCAGGGCGACATGCACGATCAAGTTTCCGTGGGCCTGCCCAGCGCTTATGCCGCTCTTGCGCTGGGAACGCGTGATTACGTGCGCAAATGCGGCTTCAGCAAGGTTGTGATCGGCCTGAGCGGAGGCATTGATTCAGCCCTTACAGCGGCCATCGCCGTGGAAGCGCTAGGCAAGGAAAACGTGACTGGCATAGCGATGCCGAGCCAGTATTCTTCCGAGCACAGCAGCAAAGACGCGCGCGAGCTGGCTTGCAAGCTGGGAATTCGCTTTGAGGTGATTGCCATCGGCGACGTCTTTGATGGCTACCGTAAAGCGCTTGCGCCATTATTCGCGGGCACGCCAGAGGATGTTGCGGAAGAGAACCTGCAGTCGCGAATTCGCGGCAATATCCTGATGGCATTTTCCAATAAGTTTGGCGCGCTGGTGCTCACCACCGGAAACAAGTCAGAACTTGGAGTCGGATACTGCACGTTGTATGGCGACATGGTAGGCGGATTAGGCGTGATTTCCGATGTTCCCAAGACCATGGTTTACGACCTGAGCCGTTACGTGAATTCGCTGAAGGCGGTCATTCCGCAATCCACTATTGATAAGCCTCCTTCCGCCGAGCTGCGTCCCGGCCAGAAGGACTCTGATACACTGCCGCCATATGAAGTTCTGGACAACATTCTGGAAGATTATGTTGAGGATTACCGCACGGCGGAACAGATTGCCGCCGACCGCGGCTATGAGATTCGGCTGGTGCGCGACGTCATCCGCATGATCGAGCGCAGCGAATACAAGCGCCAGCAGGCTGCTCCGGGACTAAAAATCACGCCGAAGGCTTTTGGCCTCGGACGCCGTTTTCCAATCGCACAAAAATCGGAAATTTAAAAAATTCATGATGAAATCCAAAATCATATCTATGACCAAATTAAAGGCTACTGCTCTCTTAACCGTGTTTCTTTTCGCTTTCGGCATTGCCAATGCTCAAACCGCTTCGCCGAAAAAACCTGCCACCCGCGCCGTTAGCGCTGCTCAAGCGCCGCAGAGCACGCAAAAGAAAGCCGCGCTGCCCACCGTCGAGGAAGTAGAGGCTTCAATGAAACGGAGCTTTGGTTATGATCCGGGCGTAACCTGGCAGATCCTCGATATTCGGGAATCCAGCATTCCCGGGCTGGCGGAAGTGCTGGTCTCAATGAACAAGCAACAGCCCGTGCATCTCTATCTGGCTCCGGGAGCGCAGACTGCTATTGCGGGACAGATGATTCCCTTTGGTCCGGACCCGTTTGCGGCTGCGCGCGCCAATTTGAAAGGCGCATTTGGCCCCAGCCGTGGCGGTCAAAATCCGCCAATCGAAATTATTGAGTTCAGTGATTTGGAATGTCCGCATTGCAAGGTGGCCCAGCCGGTGCTTGAAAAGCTGTATGCGGATTTTCCCCAGGTGCGCTTCATTTTCCAGCAGTTCCCATTACCTGCCAGCCTGCACCCATGGGCGCTAAAAGCGGCGCAATACGCCGATTGCGCTGGGCAAATGAATAAAGATGCGTTCTGGAAATATGTTGACGCAATTTTTGAAAACCAGGGCGGCATTGCGCTGGCCACGGCCGATGACAAATTGAAAGAGCTGGCGACTTCCGCCGGCTTGGACGCGCAGAAAATTTCAGCTTGCGCTGCTTCGCCGGAAACGGATGCCCGCATCAAGAAATCACAGGCGCTGGGCGCGAGCCTGGACGTAAATGAGACGCCCACGGTTTTCATCAATGGACGCAGGGTGCCAGGCATCGCCAACATTCCGTATGACAACCTGAAACAGCTGGTGCAGTTTGAAATCGATCACGCAGGGAAGTAGGCTTGGCCAGATCGAAACACATGAGCCAATATGCGGTATGACCCGCCGGAGGGAAAGTTTCTTATTAGCGGTGCCGTCAGTGAATCGTGGTCAGTTAAAAATCAGTGACAAGTAGGTTTGGTTTCAAGGACCCACGTTCCAGAACACGCTGCTGCCCAGATCATGGAACGGTTTGCGCACCACGTGCGGCGTAATCACGATGAGTATTTCATTGTGGATGCGCTCTTTTGAGGTCGAGCTCAACAGCGTTTTCAAGCCGGGAATGCTGCTCAGGATCGGCAAACCCTCAACGGACCGCAGCTCCTGCTCACTCAGCAGCCCCGTGACCACGGATTGTTCACCATCGTGTACCGTGATTGTTCCAGTGTAAGAACGGCTGGTAATATCTGGAATGCTATTGATCTGCTGCGTACCCAGCCCTTCGATTTTCAGGTCCATCACCAGGGTTATGTCGCCGTTGGCATGGTAATGCGGCGTCGCCTTCAGGGTAATGCCCAGATCTTCATAGGTAAACTGGGGCGTATTTCCCACTTGCACCTGGCCGCGTGTGCTGAGCGCCACATTGCTGAAAGTGCTGCTAACGATAGGAAATTTTGTGCCGACGCGAAATGTGGCGGCTTCGCCGTCAATGGCGCGCAACGTCATCGCCTCCAGATTGCTAGCGAGGGAGGAATTAAAGGCCAGCTTTGCGCTAATGGGAGACGCGGTAATTCCGGTCAGCCCATTGCCTTTGCCGAAAATCAGAAATGGCCCCAGCAGAGGAGATCCCGCCAGGTTGGCCAGCGCTGAAGGCGAGATGGTGCTGGGATCGATGGTTCCGGTGCGGTTTAGCTGGTCAATCACGCGCTGCGCGTCCGAGCCAAGCACTCGCCTGATTTCAGAGGGGATGCTGAATACCTGAAAGCTGGTGGGCAGCTTCAGGCCCATGTCCCGCGTGCGATCGGTATCAATCTCGTATTCCGTCACCTCAAGCTCCATCTCGGGCCTGGCGTCCATCAGGTTATCGAGCATGCTTGCTGCCGCTTCCACTTGTTCCCTGGGCGCCCGGACGGTGATGGTGTTCTGGCTCGGCTGGATACTCACGAGCTTCATATCGAAAATTGTGCGCATCACGTTGACCAGGTCGTTCAGGTCTGTCTGCGCGGACACATTGCCAACATAAAAAGTACGCAGCGCCATGCGCTCATATTGCTTTCTGGTTTCCGGCGTGTCGGTGGCCACCATGGCATCGTGGCTGGAGATAGGCGACCAGAAAGTCTTGGTCATTTTGCCGGCAATATCAGCCGCGGTGTAAAAATCTACGTTATCAAGGTCAAAATGGATGACCCGGCTCGCCAGGTTCTTGTCAAATTCCATTGTGACGCCAAAGGCGGCGCCAATCTGCGTATAGAGCTGCCGGGTATCGCCCTGCAAATGAAAACTCTTTTTTCCCGGCGCAGGTTGCAGGTTAATCTGGTCTACTGACGCCAGCAATTGTAGCACGTGCTTGTGTTCGGAATCTCCATCGAGCGGCTCCACGTCATGCAGCCGCTGGGCAGCATTAGAATTTTGTGGATCAATAGAAAGGGCCAGCCGAAAGCGCTGAGCAGCGCCCACAGGATCGCCTGCCGCAGCCAGGTGATTGCCCGCTTCCATGTGCTCGCCGACGATCTGCTGCCGCAGCATCTCGCCCATGGTCATAAATTCCA
>JBARNL010000581.1:0-2121 GCA_049802955.1 Candidatus Angelobacter sp. | reverse complement strand
GCCCTGACTTTGGCTGCATGTTTTCTGCTTCGCGCCGTTCTGACGGTGATGGCGCTGATAAGCTGGGCGCGAAATCCAGTGTAAATGCCAGTTGCCAGGGTTTATGATTGAAAGTAGCTCAGGTTGGTATTCCAGGCAGGTGCCTTATGTCTCGACGAGTCTTCATCCTCCCGTTTTTAGCTTTTGCGCTGCAAGTGTCGCTAGCCCAAACTTTCAGCCACGGAGCGCCGGCATCAGTGGTGTCACCCACGGCAGATGGCAACCAGCACGGAGTTCCGGCATCGGTAGTGTCACCTACAGCGGATGGCAGACAGCACGGAGTTCCGGCCAGCGTAGTGTCACCCACGCAACGACCTTTCGGAGTACATCCTCAGCGGTTTATGCGAATCCAGGGTCCGCTTCGCCGGTTTGGAAATCCCCGGGCACACCGCCAGATATTTTTGCCGATACCGGTTTTTTACCCCTATTACAGTGACGAAGGCTATCCTTCAGCTGCCGATCCATACGTTCCTGACAATTCTGCCGATCCAGCGCCGGCACAGCAGGGCTCTCAGCAGGCTTCCAATGAGCGAGGCGACGATGAGTTGCGCGCAGCCTACCTGCAAGGAGCTCATGACGCTCTGGCGCGCCAAAGTGACAACCGTTACGGTGAACACTACACGGATTCCCGAGAACGCCGGCGGCAGCAGCAGGACGAAAAAAAGTCCGATCGGCAATCCCAGCCGAGCGAGAACAGTGACGCTCAAGCTTCTGCGCCTGTGGAAGATAAAACACCGGCAACAGTTTTCATCTTTAAAGATGGCCACCAGCTTGAAACCAAGAACTATGCCATTATGGGCGGCACGCTATTTGATTTCTCCGGCACAATACTCAAAAAGATCGAGATGAATGAGATCGATTCCGCGGCTACGCTGAAGGCGAACGATGATCGCGGCGTTACCATGAAGCTGAACTAGGCGAGATTTGAAAACTGGTGATTTAGTAACTTTAATAATTTAAAACCAGCGTGCAACAAACACCGGTTTTGAATAACCGCGTAAGTCTTTTCATTTTTAATCCGCAAAAACGGCCATTCTAAATGAGCCTACGGCTTCTACCTTGTGAAAGATCACCCGGCATTTAGATCAGTGTAAATCCAGTTGGATCGTCAGAATCTTGCCGCCGGGTCCAACCGCCCAGCCTGAGTTTCCAATAAGAGATACGGCGTTCAGGTCTTCATTGAACATGGGCGTCCAGGTTTTGCCGCCATCACGCGAGAGATCGACGCCATTGGAGCCCACGGCAGCTAGAAGTTGGGCATGCGCGACTGCGACAGCAGAGCGATATCCGTGCGGCGGCTTCGATGCCAGAGTCCACGTTTTGCCGCCATCGTGCGTGACCGCCGCGACGTTTGTATTCTTGGCAGGGTCTTTATAGTCGCCGCCTAGAGCGACGCCATCTTTTGCCGTCCAGAAGGCCAGAGAGAAAATACCTTGCGAGGCAGCGCCATGAACAATCGGCGTTTCTGTGGCAGTCCAGCTCTTTCCGCGATCCGACGAATGAAACACGCGTGCCGCTGGGCCGCCGGTGCCGAACCAGACATCGTTTTTGCCGAACGTGGTAATGCAGGCGCCGCTGGCGGCGAAAGCGCCTTCATTGGGCAGCGCAGGCGGCATATTTTTGATCGCCACCGGATTCCAGGTCATGCCGTCAGAAGTGGTGATTAGCGGGAACTTGCCATCCACAGAATCGCTTATGGCGATTCCGTGGGTGCTGTCCCAGAAGGCAAAGCAATCGTAAAAAGCTTTAGGATCGCTGTTGGTAAACTGCCGTTGCCAGATTCGGCCGCCGTCAGAGGTTTTATAAATACGCGACTGATCGCCCGGGCCAATGCTGAGCACAAATGCGGTGTTCTGATCGAAGGCCTGGATGTCACGAAAGTCGAGCGAGTCAGCGTCAGCGATGACTAATGTCTCCCAGATCGTGCCGCCGTCAAGGGTGCGCAAGATGGCGCCTTTGGCCCCGCTGGCCCATGCCACTTTGCTGGAAACCGCGCTGATGCCGCGAAGCTGGGCATCGGTTTTGCTGTTCTGCAGCTTTTGCGCGTAAATGGTGGACGAAATTAGCAGTAAAATAAGAGCC
>JBARNL010000580.1:0-4267 GCA_049802955.1 Candidatus Angelobacter sp. | reverse complement strand
GGAACGCACGCTGGAAAAAATGTCCGATTTGCGCAAGCGGGCCGGAAAAGTTCGCGATTTCGATATCCAGACAGACCTTCTGCAGACCTTAGGTAATGGATCAATAGCCAAAGACCGCAAGAGCCTGGCACAGTTGATGGAGAAGAAGAGGGATTGGCAAGCTCGACGGTTGAAATCGGCGATTAAAAAGCTGCATGATGCCAAGTTTTTTGGCCGGCTGAATCGGATCGCAGAACAGACCGGAGTGCCACAGGACAACAAGAATCGTCCGTTGGCCCCTCTTGAAGAAGCCAAAGCGCAGCTTATGGAAATGGCCAATGCTTTTGGGCCGGGACAGGCGTTGGAACAAACAATAAAGCCCAGCCGGCTACATGAAACTCGGGTCGATTTGAAGCGCATTCGTTACTTGGCGGAGCTCGCGGAAGAATCGGCCGAACAAAAGGACTTCAGGCGCGAACTCAAGTCAACTCAGGATGCGATTGGCGATTGGCATGATTGGCAGGAGCTGACCGAAAGGGCGGAAAAGAGATTTTCAGATCGCGCAAGCTGCCCTCTGCTGCGTGAAGCCCGAACCGTTCTTAGCGCACGACATTCAGATGCAATCTCTTCTCTAAACAAATTATTTTCCCTGGCGCAGGCGCCTGCCAAACGGCCGCCACACTCGGCTCAACCTTTGCGCTTTGCCGCCCGCCACGCCTGATAAAACATGCCCGTCTTTGCCGCGGTTGATATCGGTTCCAACTCGGTGCGGCTGAGTATCGCTGAGCTCCGGCGTGGAGGCCTGGTCGCACTGCATCAAGACCGCGAAGTTACCCGCTTGGGTGAAGGCGTATTTCGCGACGGCAATCTTGATCCGCAAGCGATGGCACAGACCCTGAAAGTCCTGCGCCGCTTTCATCGGGCGGTGCAAAGCTACGCGGTGGAACGGACACGGGTTGTGGGAACCAGCGCACTGCGTGACAGCAACAGCGCGCGTCTTTTTGAAGAATGGGTGAAGACCGTTACCGGTTGGAACCTGGAAATTATCAGCGGTCTGGAAGAAGGCCGTCTCATTCATCTGGGCGTGGTATCAAACATGCGCACGCCGCCGCCCAAAATGTTATTGATCGATCTGGGCGGAGGCAGCTGTGAACTCACCCTCTCTGAAAAAGGGCATATTAAAGAAATTGTCACGCTGCCGCTTGGCGCCGTCCGCCTGACGCAGGAGTTTATTCATCATGATCCGCCCACCAAACCGGAACTGAAGCGGCTGCACGACTTTATTGTGCAGGAAGCAAACAATGCATCGCGGAAAATAACCCGCGCCGCGGTACGGGCTGTCATTGCCACGTCAGGAACGGCAGCGGCGCTGGCGGGAGCGGCGCAGTCTCTGCACCTTACTCGAAGCGGTGGCGTGTCCCTGGCGATTGCGGACAAACTGGCCCGTCGGCTGGCAAAAATGACCGACCGGCAGCGCGCGGCCATCAAGGGCATCAATCCCAAACGCGCGCAGATTATCGTGGCTGGCGCAGCAGTATTCGCGCATGTGCTCGACGCTTGCGGGCTCAAGGGCTTTCGCTACTCTCCCCTGGGATTGCGCGACGGAATTCTGGCGCAGATGGCGGCGGAATATGACCAGCACACCCGCTCACATCGCCAATTGGAAGCTGACCGCCAGGACGTGCTCATGAATACTGCCCGGCGTTATGGGGTTGACCTGGAAAATGCCGAACAGGTGCGCAAGCTGGCCCTTACTCTTTTTGACCAGACCCGGCGCATGCACGGACTGAGCAAGGATTGTCGCGAATGGATTGCCGCCGCCGCGATGTTGTACGAAGTGGGAACCTATATCAATCCCGTTGGCCTGCATCGACACGCTTATTACGTGATCTCTCGCTCAGAATTGTTTGGCTTTACTCCATTGCAAAGGAAAATCATTGCTACAATCGCGCGCTTCCAGGGCAATTCCAAACCGCAGCTTCGCGACCGTCTCATCAAAATGCTGCCGGCCCAGATCAGGTCAGACGTAATCAAGAGCACGGCGCTTTTGCGGGTTGCGCGGGCGCTGAATCAGGGCAGGGTTTCTGCCGTGGAATCCATTCGCGTGGTGGCTCGTGGCGGGGAAGTCACACTGAACGTGAAGGCGGGCCGCACTGGCGCAGACCTGGAGTTGTGGGCTGGAGAAAAGGAGCGCGGCTATTTTCGCGAAGTTTTTGGCCGCGAGCTCGATTTCAAGCTGGTCTGAAGCGTTCGCGCGATTTTGGGCGTCAGCAGCCAGTGCAGCGTGCCCGTGCGTCCGTTCATCTCCACTCGGGCCGCAGCGCCTTTCTTAAAGTCAATTTGCGCGGCGCCGCTTGAGCCGGAAATTGACTTGCTCAGAAACCCCGTAAAGCTGGGATTGTGTCCCACAACCATGACCGCATCATATTTCTTGTAGCGCGCCAGCATGGCTTGAAACTGCTCAAACTCTGCTTCCGGCCGCAAAGCATCGTCGATTTGGACAGCGCCCTCAAACGCCAGTTCATTCGCCACCAGGGAGGCTGTTTGTCGCGCCCGTTTCAGCGGGCTACTAATAATCTGGTCAACCTGGACATCCAGGTTCGCCAACAGACGGCCAACGTAACGCGCTTGCAGAATGCCCTCTTCATCCAAAGGACGGCGTTCGTCCTTCTTGGGGTTCAGCATGGTTTTACCGGCGGAGGCATGACGGAAGAAATATAAGAGCATAGGTTATCGGGCAAGCGCCTGTCTTTTGCGCCGGCCAATGGATCTCCTGGGCCGGGGTGTGGCTGGTTCAGGAATATCGGCTGCCGTGGCTGTGCCTTCCGCCGCCGCAATCAGAAATTCCTGGGCTGAAAAAGCTGGTTCTCCACGCTTGCGGGTCGCTCGCGTATAGTTTCCATTGCGGTCGAGAAAACGGGCCTTCACGTTATCCGCAAGATAGGCAGCCAGTATCTCGCTTTTCACTCGTTGCTTCAAATGCGGGTCTTGCACCGGACAAAGCACTTCAACGCGCTCATAAAGGTTGCGTGGCATCCAGTCGGCGCTAGAGATGTAAACCTCGTCGTCACCGCCATTTTCAAAATAAAAAATGCGTGTGTGTTCCAGCAATCTGCCGACCACGCTGCGGACCACAATATTATCGCTAATGCCAGGCACGCCTGGCCTTAAAGAACACATGCCGCGCACAGTAAGGTCAATGGGAACGCCGGCCTGCGAGGCGATATACAAAGCCTCGATCACATTCTTATCGAGCAGGGAATTCATTTTGGCGATAATCCGCGCCGGCCTTCCATTGGCCGCGTGCTCGGCTTCGCGATGTATCTGTTCCAATGTGGTGGCGGCAAGATCGATCGGCGAAATGGCGAGCGGGCTGTAGCTTGGCGCTTCAGAATATGCGGTGAGATAGTTGAAGACCGAGTGAACGGCCGAGGTGATATTCGGCGCAGCCGTAAGCAGGCTCACGTCCGTATAAAAGCGTGACGTTGTGGGATTGTAATTGCCCGTCCCTATGTGGACGTACCGCCGCGTCTTGCCGTCCGGATCGTGGCGTACCAGCAGAGCAAGCTTGCAATGCGTCTTGAGGCCCACTAAGCCGTGATAAACCTGTACACCCTCGTCTTCAAGGGTGCGGGCCCATTGTATGTTGGATGCTTCGTCAAAGCGGGCAGTCAATTCCAGTACGGCGGTAACTTCTTTTTCTGCCGCTGCTGCGGCAATCAATGCTCCCACAATAGGAGAGTCACGGTTGGTGCGATAAATGGTTTGTTTGAGTGAGATCACGGCGGGATCACTGGCGGCGCTCTCAACAAAATCCACCACCGCATCAAAGGAATCATAAGGATGGTGAAGCAGGATATCGCGCTTGCGCAACTCCGTGAAGATGTTTGGACTGCTG
Organism: Candidatus Angelobacter sp.; assembly: GCA_049802955.1. GTDB lineage: Bacteria > Acidobacteriota > Terriglobia > Terriglobales > Acidobacteriaceae > Angelobacter. The sequence continues at coordinate 390 of JBARNL010000580.1, read as the reverse complement.
GGCGGAAGGCGCAATTCACGCGGCACGAATCGCTTAAATTTCAGCTCAGGCCGCTCAATTTCATAAAAATTAAACAGCCGGGAAAGATTCACCGGGCCCTGCGTGTGGAAGATTTGCCAGTCTTCAAGCTCAAACGTCTGCTGCAATCGGCGCGCAATTTCCGCACTCGCATTGGCGTCAATCTCCAGACGCACAGCATCGCCTTTACGGCGACGGTGCAGCTCTGTCCTGACGGACTCAAGCAGGTTGCGCGATTCTTCCTCTTCCAGATAAAGATTGCTGTTCCGCGTGACGCGGAAAGATGCAGCCGAAACAATTTCATAGCCGCGATACATGCTGGCTGCATGATAGGTGAGAAGATCGGCAAGGAAAATGTAGTCTGTACTGGTC
>JBARNL010000579.1:0-2416 GCA_049802955.1 Candidatus Angelobacter sp. | reverse complement strand
GGCAGCATGAGCGTGGAAAGAATGCGGAACAGCGTCGTCTTGCCGCTGCCGTTGGGACCAAGCAGCCCAAAGATTTCACCAGCCGCTACGTCGAACGAAATGCCTTTGAGGGCCGTGCGCTTGCCATAGCTATGGCGGATATCTTCAACGCGAATCACCCAAGAAGTATTTTGTTTCGTCGTGGTGGAAGTCGTTTCCTGTAAAGCAGTTGCCATAATTTTACGAATGCACCACATTCAGCATCATCAGGGCAAAGAGCAGCGGCAGATAGAGCACGCTGGCTTGCAGCAGCTGGCGGGCAAAAAGTCTGGAGTCGGGCGAAGTTGTGGGAAGCTTGGTCCGCGCCAGCCGGAAGACAAACCAGAGAAATCCTAGTCCCAGCACCAGCGCGCCAAACAGATAAATCTTGCCGGTCATCCGCAGCAACGTCGGAAACAGACTCACGGAAACGAGTGTGGAACAATACGTAAACATCTGGCGGATCACGCTATGTCCGGTCTTATCGACCACCGGCAGCATTTTGATTCCCGCCGCTTCGTAATCCTCGCGGTACATCCACGCAATGGCCTGGAAATGCGGGAACTGCCAGAAGAAGACGATGAGGAACAGAAAGGCTGCTTCAATTTCCAGCTTGCCACGGATGGCCGTCCACCCCAGCAGCGGCGGCATGGCTCCCGGGAAGGCGCCGACGAAAGTCGAGATTGGAGAGACGCGCTTGAGAGGCGTATAAAACGCCAGATAAGTCACTGCAGTGCCGAAAGCCAGCACGCCCGTCAAGACGTTCGTGGTCAATGAAAGATAAACCGGCCCCAAGATCGTTGCCAGGATTCCCGCCGTGAGACCTGTAGCCAGGCTCATTCTACCGGCGGGCAGCGGACGATTGCGCGTGCGGCGCATCAGCTTATCAATCTTGTGTTCCAGCACTTCATTCAATGCCGCTGAGCCAGCGCAGGTTATGCCGATTCCTACCAGCGCGTTAAGCAGGGTCCATGTGAGCGATGAGACGCCGCTTTTGGCCGCGCCCATGTAATAGCCCGCCCAGGCGGTCATCACAACCAGCGAGGTCACGCGAACCTTAAATAGCTGAAAGTAGTCGCCGAGCAGGGAATTCTTCTTGAGCACAACGGGAGCCGCGGGAGCAGCAGTTGTGACGGTTGGCTCTTGATCCAATCTTTGTGGGATGCTGCTCATGCGGTTGCCACCTCACGTTGGCGATCGAATGGGATCACTGCTAGCGGATCGCCCGTATGCCGATACGCCTGGATTGTCAGCACCATGCTCAGTGCCAGAATCAAAGCGCCGACCGCCAAATGAGCCACGGTCACAGCCACAAGGGTCATAGTCGGTTGCGCTTCATTGATGCCCTGTATCACCCGAACCACGTACGCGCTTACACCCAGCAAGAGCTGCCCAATCAGGAGCAGCAGCAGCCACAGTGCAGGACGGCGCAGGTGCGGGATGTTCGAATGCTTGGTCAGAATCCGCAAACTCACGTACAACAACAAAACAGTCACAATCAAGGCATTCAGGATATGAGGATAAAGTAATACATGAACTATTTTGTGCGTGGGCCAGTGGTTCGAGCCCATAGGACCCCACTTGGTCCAGACATGGCGGAAAGCCGCGCCCAAAATCAATTGCAGATACAGGAAACCGATCAGCATCCAGCAATGGCGCAACAGAGGCTTGGCGTCTTTGCGGGTGATTTTTTCTACCGGCTCCTCAAGCCAGCTTCGGCTGGTAAAAACCGCAATTACCGCCAGCATGCAGAACATCGTCTGCCCCATGGTCGCGTGGGCCGTGGAGATGGCGGGAGGAAGAAAATTCAGGACTGTCAGACCACCTAAAACTCCCTGGAAAACTACGCCGGCCACTGCGCCGATTGTCAGCCCACGCATCCAGCGGCGCTTGTCCACGCGCCACGTCCATATCGCCACGATAATCGTCAGCAGGCCGACAAATTCGGCAATCATGCGGTGCGTGTGCTCAAACTTTACCCCGCCGATCATTTTGGGAATCTTGAATAAATGCCCAAAGCTGGTTGGCCAGTCGGGGACGGCCAGGCCGGCATTGTTGCTGGTGACCAGCCCTCCAGCAACGATCAGCACGAAAGCCAGCGCGGCCACAAACACGGTAAAGCGATGATGGGCGACGTTATACGTGGAAGTCAGAACTGCTCCCTGAAGGTACCCATTATTTTACCATCCGCTTAGATTCGGCGGCCAAATACAAACGTTTTGAAATGCTAAAAGGCAAAATCTTGAAACACAGAGGAAATGAGGAAGCGGAGGAATTTAAAAATTGCCAAAACCGGTAAATTGAAAATCATGCCACAAATAAATTGATCGTCAACTGATTGAATGGTTTATTCGGGGATAGGATTCCCGATTCATAAAACCTCTGGTTACTCCGTTCC
>JBARNL010000578.1:0-3383 GCA_049802955.1 Candidatus Angelobacter sp. | reverse complement strand
AGCTACGGCTGTGGCCAATGCCCGCACCGCCCGCACCCGCCTTATTGAAGTGCTTTATGACGGCGCCAAGATGATGGGCCAGGAAATCATCGCCGAATTGGGCAATACCCGCAAAGAATAGCCGCGGCTGGATAGCTGGAGCGCCGCCAAGCCGCAATGATTTGAGTTTTTTTTCAGGATCTCTGGATTTTTCTTGTTTTGGTGAAATTTCCCCCCTGGCTGAACTCAAAGGCGTACTATTTAACTTGTCTCCCAGGTTTTTCATTTCTGGGTCTCCAATCTGAAAGTCTTTCTGGCTTTGTATGGAGGCTGCTATGGTGCTTGGCTCAGGTCGTTTCGGTACACGGTTAGTAGTCGTCATCATTTTGTTTGCGGCAGCGGCCGTAGCGCAACGCGGCAGCGGATCAAAAGGTCCAACCGGAACGCCATCCCGCAATACTCCGTCCGCCAATCCCAACTCCAATATCAACCTCAACCCCAGCACCACGGATAGAACCGCCAACCCGCTTTTCATCTCCGGCAAAGTTATGTTGGAGGGTGGAGGGCCCCTGCCTGAACCGGTCCCTATTGAGCGTGTCTGCAACGGAACTGCGCGCCGCGAGGCCTATGCCGATACAAGAGGGCAGTTTGGATTTCAGATGGGCTCGAATTTTACCTTCCAGGACGCCAGTGAGACTGATAGCCGCACAAGCCCCAATTCGCAGTCGCGCAACGGAAGCAAGAATGGCCTGAAGCCGAATGATCTGAATGGCTGTGAACTGCGCGCAGTGCTGGCAGGCTATCAATCTACCTCGATAATCCTGCAAACGTTGGGCGGCGAAAGCTGGCAATATGAAGTGGGAACGATCTTGCTCAAGCGGATCGGAAATGCTCCTGGGACCACCATCAGCGTAACCAGCATGGCAGCTCCCAAGGGCGCCATGCATGCGTATGAGAAGGCGCAGAAAATCAGGGAGGCAAAGCCGGCCGAAGCGGAAAAAGAGTTGGACAAAGCCGTGAAAATTTATCCCCGGTTCGCCGCCGCGTGGACGCTGCTGGGCGATATCCATCGCGAACGCAACCAGTTTGACGCCGCGCAGGAAGAATACGCGCAAGCCATTGCGGCCGATCCCGAGTTCGTGAATCCGAACTATGGCTTGGCCTTGATCGCCGTGCAGCAAAAGAAATGGGATGACGTCGTCCGCTTCAGCGATCAAGTCATCAAGCTCAATCCTGTCGCTTTTCCCGTGGCGTATTTTCTGAATGCCGCGGCTAATTACAATCTCCAGAAATTGGCGCCGGCGGAAGAGAGCGCTAAAAGATTCAAGAGCATGGACACACAACACAGCCATCCTGACGTCTGCCTGTTGTTGAGCTATCTTTTTTCCGCCAAGCAGGATTACGCCGGCGCGGCCCGTGAGATTCGTGAGTACCTTTCGATCAGGCCTAACTCGCCCGATGCCGAATCGCTTAAGAATGAGGCCAAGCGTTTTGAGGATTTAAGCGTTTCCGCCAAACGTGACTAGCTGCGGTCATTTAGCTGGGAGCTGATTTAGCTGGCTTGCGAATGTTGTAGAGCGTTCTGCGCAAACCGCAGCGGCACCGGCGAGTGAACTTTTCTCCCGGCTTGAGTTGGCCGGAATTGTCATCCACTTTGCTTCAGCCCACATTTGCCGCCGCATAAAACCATCCATCCACTTCTATGGCGTGTGTGGGATCAAGCTGCTGAATCACTTGTTCGCCCGTGATCTCGGCTTGCGCCGAATTCAGCAGCCGCTGAGGTACTTGTGCGAGATCACCATCAGGGAACAGGTTCTCGCAGCGTTTCATTGATTGAAAACCCTACAATATTCCCGCCGCTCATTCGTTTACATCTCTAGAGGAAGGACATGGCGAGCCTGCGGATGGCACTTGAACAGGACCAGCGGATTTCCGAAGTGGTGCAGCGGGAGGGCTCCCGGCTGCGCAATTTCATCCGCCGGCGCGTGTCCGACCCTCGCGATGCCGAAGACGTTCTGCAGGACGTCTTTTACAAACTGGTTGAAGCCAATCGCCTGCTGATGCCGATTGATCACGTAACCGGCTGGCTGTTTCGGGTCGCGCGCAATCGCATCACTGACCTTTTCCGCAAAAACCAGCCAGAGCCTTTTAGCGGCACAGCGATCGAGGATGAAGAAGGCGAAGCCCTGCAGATAGAAGATCTGTTGCCTTCGCCCGATGCCGGACCAGAAGCGTTCTATCTGCGACAGGTGCTTCTTGACGAGTTGGAGCTTGCATTGGACGAACTTCCTGAAGACCAGCGTGAAGTATTCATCGCGCATGAACTTGATGGCCGCAGCTTTAAAGATATTTCAGCCGCAACCGGCGTGAGCGTGAACACGCTCCTCTCGCGCAAGCGCTATGCGGTGCTCCATCTGCGAAGGACATTGCAAAGCATTTATGACGAATTTACGAAATCATAATTTACGAAACATGAGGGATTGACCATGAACCGAAGAAGAAGGAAATTGATTTGGATAGCTCCATTAGCGATTCTGGGCATAGCGCTCTTTATCTTCGTTGGAGGCGAGATAGTGATGCGTCTATGGAACTGGCTGCTGCCATCGCTGTTCGGGTGGCGACAGATAACGTTCTGGCAAGGGCTTGGAATCCTTGTGCTGTGCCGCATCCTCTTCGGCGGATTTGGCGGTCACCGCTCCGCCCGCTCCAACATTCGCCATCGTATAAGCGAGCGTATGGCCGAGCGTTGGGAGCACATGACACCGGAAGAGCGGGAACGCGTCCGGCAAAGCTGGCGTGGTCGTTGTGGCTTCGGACCGGCCAGCGGCGAAAGCACAGGGCAATGAAGGCCGACGCTTACCAGCTCGGCAAAAAGCCAACCGCGGATCCCCGCGAATTTACGCTGATCTTATGATCGGCGTTCATCCGCGTCAATCCGCGGTAAATGTGATGTAACAACTGATCTTCGAGCGAAATCGTCGTTGCCGAGCATGCATCAGGGTTTCCAATTTTGGCAATTGGCAATTTCGGCGATTTTGGCAATGGTCTTACGCTTCCGCTTCTTTCTCCACCGTGACCTTGATCTTGCTTATAACGTCGCGATGCAGGCGCACCGGCACTTCAAATTCGCCCAGGCTTTTGATGGGCTCATTGAGCTGGAGCTTGCGCCGGTCAATGTTGAAGCCTTTGCGCTCCAGCGCTTCCGCAATGTCAGACGTGGTGACCGACCCAAACAGGTGGTCTTTTTCGCCGACTTTGCGATGGAAGCTGAGCGCGGTGCCGTCCAGTTGTTGCGCCAGCGCGTCCGCAGCCGTCTTTTCCACGGCTGTCTTGCGCACGGCGGATTGCTTCATCTGCTCAATCACGGCGCGGTTCGCCGTGGTGGCTTCAATGGCCAGCTTGTG
>JBARNL010000577.1:0-2135 GCA_049802955.1 Candidatus Angelobacter sp. | reverse complement strand
GCTTCCGCCTGGAGAACCGCTTCCGTCCACTGTTGCAGGAGCACTGGATCAATCCTGTGCTCTATGCCGAGTTTGAAAACATCAACAGCGCGGACAAAGCATTGCTGGAAGTAGTGGGGCATGACGGCGTGGCCGACTTTCTGGGCAGGAATGATCGCAGCGAGAAGCAACGAGAAGTGGAGCTAAAGCTGATCCTGAGCAGCAATTTTAAAGGCTGGAATGTTGCCGAGAATATGATTGCAGAAAAAAACATTGCCGGTGATCCCTGGGAATTTGGCTATGCGGTAGCTGTGAGCAGACCTTTGTCGCTTGCAGCTAGTCCTAAAGCCTGCCGGTTCTGCCGGGAAAACTTTACGGCGGGAGCGGAGCTTTATGGCGGATTGGGCGATCGCTACAGCTTTGGTCTGCATGACACTTCGCATTATCTCGCGCCTACCATGGCATTTCACCTGCCCAGCGGCCCCACGTTCAGCGTATCGCCGGCGGCTGGATTGAACGGCAACAGTCATGGTTTCCTGCTGCGCTTTGGCGTCGCATATGAAATCAATCAAGTAGTTTCACGGCTGAGGGGGAAGTGAGTATGAAGGCAAGAAAAACCCAGCTGCTGATGAGCTTGATCTTTATTCTGGGAAGTTCGCTGCTTTTTGCTGCTGCGGGCGATGGACTCTGGATGACCAAGGTCCCGGAAAAAGATCGTGCACGGCAAAATCCGTTTGATAGCGAGGCCAACGCAGTGGCTGCAGGGGCGAAACTCTTTCGCCAGAATTGCTCGTCATGCCACGGCAATGAAGCCACAGGGCTGAAGAACCGTCCCAACCTGCATTCTGATCGCATCCGCGCGGCGACTCCCGGCGAACTGGAATGGCTGCTGAAGAACGGCAGCATGAAGAACGGAATGCCATCATGGTCGCGGCTGCCGGAGCAGCAGCGCTGGCAGATTGTGGCTTTCCTGAAATGCCTACAGTAAAAACGCAAACCACAAAGGACACAAAGAAACTGCTTTTCTGAAATCCCGAATCCGCTGGTTTTGCGGGTGAGGGATCCCTGTCGCTTTTCGAAAAATAACCAGTGTCGGTTCTCGCTAGGTCTCGTAACGATAGCGATCTCTCGCTGCGCTCGAGATTTCAGAAAATGCTCCCTTTGTGGTTGAAGCTCGTTAGGTCCCGTTCGGCCTTCGTTCACGTTCGTACGGTTTTTCCAGATACTTCCGAGCTTCGTCCATAGCGCCTTGCGTGGGGTCTCCGGTTTGGATAGCCTGCCGATATTCATTCACGGCGCGCTCGCGCTGGCCGGTGGTATCAAAGATCTTGCCCAGCATAATGTGGCTCCAGACTTCGGTCCAGCGGGGATCGCCATCGCCATTCAGCGCTTCGCGAAACTCATTGGCCGCCGACTGGTAGTTGCGCTGCGCAAAGAAAATATCGGCAATGCGATAATGCGCCAGCGAACTGTTTTTGTTTACGTCCAGGGCTTTATTCAGTTCGGTGAGCGCCTCAGAAAGATTGCCCTGCGCGGTAAGCTCCTGTCCGCGCCGGATAGAAACGCGCACGCGAAGATCGGGGGAGTTCTTGAGCACCCAGTTATTCGGGTCGAGCACCAGGCGGCGCGGCTTGCCAAACGTGTCGATAGAAAAAGCGGAATCGGTGCCGACGACCTCAATGCGCTTCATCTCGGTCTGGCCGTCGGTATCAACTTTCAATTCCAACGGCATGCGGAACAAATCAAGGTCCTGCGTAATTTCGCCGATCACGCGGAAGCCTTTCTTCACGCGATAGACGGTGTACTTCATCTTGAATTCAGGCGCGCCGGTACCATCAACCCATTGCGCAAAGAACGCGGTGAGTTTGTCGCCATGATTTTTTTCCGCAATACCCTCAAAGTCGGCGACTGAAGCGGATTTGCCGGCAAACTGCGCCATAAAATCTTTCATTGTCTTATCGAAAGCGGCATCGCCAATCACCCAGCGCAGCATGTGGAAGATCATGCCGCCTTTATCGGTAACCAGGGCCTGGAACTGCGGAGAGAACGTATCCAGCTTGCCGATGCTGCCCAGCGGCGTTGTGTCATAGGCCAGAGCGCCCACGGCCATATCGCGCGACGCATCTTCAAAAGCCTGCTGCCCGGCGGTGCTCTGT
>JBARNL010000576.1:0-4053 GCA_049802955.1 Candidatus Angelobacter sp. | reverse complement strand
GCAAGGACCAGCGTCCTCACCAGTTCAGGGTGCCTGGATGCCAGAAACAAAGCGGTAAGCGCGCCATATGAGTGGCCAACCACATGCACCCGGCCCAAGCGCAGCTTGGTGATTAACGCGGCAAGGTCCTCTGCGTCCACTACTGCTGAATAGCCTGGCTGTGCTTTGTTATGGTTCGGCGGACTGTAACGCCGGCTGTATGCGATAGCGCGATAACCTGCCGCAGCGAATGCATTGACCTGATCAGTCCAGTAGCCACCGTCACCCAGCGAGCCATGCACAAAGACGACCGGCACTCCCGTTCCGCGTTCCACGTAATGAAGTTCAATGCCATTATTGAGGATCACCCGGCATAGAGTTAAAGGCATTTCGTGCGCCGTCTGCGCAGGAAGATGGGCCGGGAGGCCGGCAATTATCAACAGCAAAACAGCAAAGGTCAATTTGGAAGGATGGGTCAACAGGTCATCTCTTTATGGGCCAACGCCAAGAGGCTGTTGCGCTTTTAAGTGGTTTGGAATCATTTCTAAAATGCCATTCTTGTTTTCCACACTAAGCTGCTTTCCTCGTCGCAAACTGAAGGCCACCATGCCATGATAGATGATATCTCTTATTGAAAGAGCGGCCGCCTATGCCTGTCGTGCTCAAGATCGATCCGCAACGCAAAGTGGTACACTCCGCGTTTTACGGCAGGATCACTGACGCTGAATTACTTGGCCATCATAAACGCATTGCCGCCGACCCGGACTTTAACTCTCAATTTGCAGACATTGTGGACTTCAGTGATGTGACCGATCCGGCAATCACAGAAAGCGCTATCGCCGCCCTGGCGGCCAATCCCAGCCTGTTCAGCAGCTCAGCAGTCCACATCGTAATTGCGCCTGCCTCTGTGGTGTTTCGGCTGGGGGCCAGATTCAAGGAACTTGTCCGCTCGTCGCGTCCTAATTTTCACGTCGTGAAGACACGGGCCGAGGCATACCGGCTTCTGCCTGGCGGAAATACACCAAAATCTAACTTGCACTAGAATTTCGCGATTAGCGGTGGCGAAAGCCCCACGAATTTAACAGCGTAAAACCCCGCAGCTCTCGAATTCGAGAGCTGATCTTAATTTCCAGACAGAATGCGGACGAGTTCTTCCATCCAATCTTTTTAAGTACGACCCACTGACGTTAACGAGGAGCTCTACGTATTGAAAGAGACAGACTAACGCCAACGCGACCAGCAGCATCGCGAGAAAAAACTTGCCTGTGAGAAATGTTATCTGGCGCGACGAGCAGCCGACACGGCCTGGGACTCACAAAAGTCCTCCGGGGAATGGGAATGGTGATACCAGGCCTTGCCGGCACGTGATGTTTTTTTTCTCAAAGCTACCGCCCAAATAAATGCGGTGGCGCACGCGAAAAGTTTAAAGCAACTTCATATCGAAAAGAAAAGGGGAGAAACGCAATGGAAATGGAATCATTGAGAGACCTGTTTGTCGATGAGTTGAAAGACCTCTATTCCGCGGAAAATCAGATCCTGAAAGCTTTGCCGAAGATGATCAAGAAGGCGAGTTCTAAGGAGCTGAAGAGCGGCTTTGAGCAGCACCTGAAAGAGACCCAGGGGCATGTTGAACGCCTGGAAAAAATTTTCGAGCAACTGGATGAGAGTCCGCGGGGAAAGAAGTGCAAAGGCATGGAAGGCGTGATTGCCGATGGCAAAGAATTTATGGAAGAAGACGCCGAGCCTGAGGTCATGGATGCCGGCCTAATCGGCGCGGCGCAGCATGTTGAGCACTATGAAATCGCCGGCTACGGTTGCGTGAGGACATACGCCGAACTGATGGGCGAAGACGACATTGTCAACTTGTTGCAGCAGACGCTGGACGAGGAAAAGGCGACGGACGAGAAATTGTCACAGCTGGCGCAAAAAATCAACGTGGAAGCAGAAAAAGCAGCTTAAACTTCATGGAAGGAAAGCCCTGTGTTCTGGAAATCAGAGCGCAGGGCTTTTTTCGCGTAAGCGTTAAGGTAGCAGTCGCGAGAATGAAATTCGCGCTGCTCTGCCGACTCTGGTTCATAATGAGAGCTTATGACGGCTTCCACCAAGCAGATCAGCCCACAGCCGACAGCGCCATCGTTCGAACCGGCAGATGCGATCAGCGATCAACTGGCGGCGAATCAAGTTCCACCACTTAGCGGTTACAACCTCTTTCTGAGCGATCCCACATTGGCGCAGGCCGTGGAGCGTGAAGGCGCAGGCTGGGCACGAGAGCAGATCACCGAACTTGGGCGGCTGCTCGGCACCGAAGAAGCGCAGCGCTGGGGATTTGAGGCAAACGAGAATAAACCGGTGCTGCACACGCATGATCGCTTTGGCAATCGCCGTGACGAAGTGGTCTTTCATCCCGCATGGCACAACCTGATGCGGACCTCGGTAGCAAATAGGCTGCACTGCCTGCCGTGGGAAGCTGATGCGGCATCTACTTCCGGCATTGCGACTAGACGATTGGGCGCTCACGTTGCGCGTGCCGCGCTGATGATGCTGACATCGCAGAATGAAGCTGGGCATACTTGCCCGATATCGATGACGTTCTCAGCGGTTGCGGCATTGCGGGCGGAGCCGGAGTTGGCCGCCGAATGGGAGCCGCGCATCCTGTCATCCACTTACGATCCGAGCTTTGCGCCAGCGCAGGAGAAATCCGGCGTGCTGCTGGGCATGGGCATGACAGAAAAGCAAGGCGGCTCCGACGTCAGGGCCAATACGACGCGGGCTGAGCGAATCGGAAGCTCGCGCGAGTACCTGATCACCGGACACAAATGGTTTTGTTCCGCGCCTATGTGCGACGCTTTTCTTATCCTGGCGCAGGCTCCGCAGGGGCTTAGCTGCTTTCTGCTTCCGCGCTGGACGCCCGACGGCAAGCGAAACGCTTTCCACATCCAGCGCCTTAAGGACAAGATGGGCAACAGATCAAATGCCTCCAGTGAAGTTGAGTTCGCGCAGGCGTGGGCACATGTGGTGGGCGAAGAGGGAAGAGGCATACAGACGATTATCGAGATGGTGAACCACACGCGCCTGGATTGCGCGATTGCGGGCGCGGGACTGATGCGGCAAGCGCTGGCGCAGGCTGTCCATCATGCGCGGCATCGCAAGGCTTTTGGGAAATTGCTGATCGATCAGCCGTTGATGCGCAATGTGCTGGCCGATCTGGCGATTGAGTCCGAGGCCGCGACGTTGCTGATGGTCCGGCTGGCACGCGCGTTTGACCACCGTGAATCCGATACGCGAGAACGCGCCTTCTGCCGCATTGCCACGGCCATCGCCAAATACTGGCTGTGCAAGCGTTCTCCAGTCCACGTGGGCGAGGCGCTGGAATGCCTGGGCGGCAACGGTTATGTGGAGGAGTCGATCATGCCGCGGCTTTATCGTGAAGCGCCGCTATATTCCATTTGGGAAGGATCAGGAAATGTGATGTGTCTGGACGTGCTCCGGGCGTTGACAAAAGAGCCGGCGACGGTGGAAACGCTGATGGCCGAGTTCCAATCCACCGCGGGCGCGGACCGAAGGCTGGATACATACGTTGAAAAGATGAGTGTGCGATTGAGCGCAGCTATTGACAACAAATATGCAGCCAGAGACCTAACGGAAAAACTTGCACTGGCGCTGCAGGCTTCATTGATGGTGCGTTATAGCACTCCCGCGATGGCGGAGGCGTTTATTGCGTCGCGGCTGGCGGGGCAGCACGGGCATGCGTTTGGTACGCTGCCGGAAGAGATGGATGTGAAAGAAATTCTGGGTAGTGTGGTTAAGCCGCTGGCTATGGCGACGTAAAAAAGTCTTCGCGACCCGGGTACCAGCCGCGAAGACTCCACCAAGGAAAGAAAAACAGAAGATCACAGAGGCTAGCGAATTGCTCGACAGGAGACTCTGTGGACTTCTTTAGTTCCCTAGCAGATAGTGCGGATGGGAGGCGAATCGTTTCATCGATTGGCAATTTAGTTGAAGAGGTCTCATCGCGGTATGGAATGGCGTGTCCGGAACAGGGAAATGAAAAATCTCTCAGGTTGGCGAAGATTT
>JBARNL010000575.1:0-13457 GCA_049802955.1 Candidatus Angelobacter sp. | reverse complement strand
CTGCACCAGTCCCGATAAGGGAGCTTCAGCCATTTGGCAAAGCGGGGACGGCCCCGCCGCTGATCCTACCGGCAATATTTATATTGCGACCGGCAATGGCGCTTTCGACCTTAACACCGGCGGACGCGACGCCGGTAACTCCGTGCTGAAGCTGGCATTGCAATCTGGAGCGCTGGTGGTGGCAGATTACTTTACTCCGTCGAACACTGCCGATCTAACGGCAAATGACCTGGATCTAGGCGCCGCCGGCCCAATTCTGCCTCCCACTCAGTCCGGAGCTGTTGCTCCCAACCTGGCAGTGGTCGGCGGTAAAGACGGGAAAATTTATCTCATAAATCGCTCCAGCATGGGCAAATTCAACCCCTCCACAAACAGCAACGTCGAGACAGTTGCTCTGGGAAATCCAGAACCAACCAACGGGCTGTTCGCCACGCCTGCGGCTTTAGGCTCTAGCATCTATTTTGGCGAGGTGAATGAGCCTCTGGAGTTGTTCACATTCTCAAATGGATTGCTTTCCACCGCCCCGACGGCCCAAACAAGCAACGTATTTCTTTACCCAGGTACTTCACCCATGATCTCAACAGATGGAACCAACTCTGTTGTCTGGACGCTGGATCTGCACGCCTATGTGGGAGGAACCCCAGACGGAACCATTAACACTTCTGGCCCAGCGGTCCTGCACGCTTACGATGGGGCTACGTTAACCGAGCTTTATAACAGCACTCAGGCCGGAACGCGCGATATTGCGGGTAAAGCCCTGAAATTCACCTCTCCCACGGTGGCCAACGGACACGTTTACGTTGGTGGCGCAAGCCAATTGACGGTGTATGGCTTGCTGCCATAGTGAAAGAGCTACAAAGAGGAAGCAGAGGGCGCAGAATATGCGCCCCTCTGCTCTTTTGAATTGACGATGAAGCTACCGCCTTGACGGCATCTTTGCGTGGGCTGCGGCGGCCTGCTTCTGCTCGACTGAAGGCGCCGGCGGTTCCTGCACCAGGATATGCAAGCCTAATTCTTTTCTCAGCTCGGCTTCCAGCTTTACCATCATGTCTTTGTTGTCCTTCAGGAATTGTTTTACATTCTCGCGTCCCTGGCCGATTCTTTCACCTTTGTAGCTGAACCAGGCGCCGGACTTCTCCACAATTTCTTTGGCTACGCCCAGATCCAGCAGGTCGCCTTCGCGGGAAATGCCTTCGCCATACATGATGTCAAATTCGGCTTCGCGGAAAGGAGCGGCGGTCTTATTCTTCACGACCTTGATTTTGGTCCGGTTGCCAACCACCACGTCACCATCCTTGATAGCGCCGATGCGGCGGATATCGACACGAACGGACGAATAAAACTTGAGCGCCCGCCCACCGGTGGTGGTTTCAGGATTGCCAAACATCACGCCGATCTTCTCGCGGATCTGGTTGATGAAGATCAGGCAGGTGCGCGATTTGGAAACGATTCCGGTCAGCTTGCGCAAAGCTTGAGACATCAAACGGGCCTGTAGGCCCATGTGGCTGTCTCCCATTTCGCCTTCCAGTTCGGCTTTGGGCACCAGCGCGGCCACGGAATCGACCACCAGCACGTCAATGGCGTTGGAGCGGACGAGGGCTTCGGCGATTTCCAGAGCTTGCTCGCCATAGTCCGGCTGGGCCACCAGCAGGTTATCAACGTCCACGCCGAGCTTTCTGGCATAAATGGGATCGAGAGCATGCTCTGCGTCCACAAAGGCGGCCATACCGCCTGTCTTCTGCGCTTCAGCGATTACCTGCAAGGCCACGGTGGTCTTGCCGCTGGATTCCGGGCCAAAAATCTCAACTACGCGTCCGCGGGGGAAGCCGCCAACGCCCAGAGCGGCGTCAAATGAGATGGAGCCAGTAGAAATCACGGCGATGGGGACAATGGCTTCCTTGCTCCCCAACCGCATAATGGAACCTTTGCCAAACTGCTTTTCTATTTGTGAGAGCGCAAGATCTATCGCCCTGGTTTTTTCCTGTCTTTCATCGGCCATTAATTTTCTCCATTACGGCGTCTCATTTGAAGAGAGCTTGCCTTTAGCGGCGCTGTGGATTTTCCCTTGCTGTGGGGGCGCACTTTTATATTTCTATCATTTAGCGAATAAAAAGGGAACCAGAATCTTTATCAGACGTAAAAAAGCTCCCGGGCCTGAAACCCGGGAGCGGAGCCGACAGGAACAAACTCGGTTTACCAATAAGTGAGCTTTACGTTGTCGAGCCAGGTCTTGTAAGCCGCGTGATTCCCTCTCAGGTCTTCCTGAAAAGCTACGTTTAGCTCATTCACACTCGAATTCCGGGCGGTGTAGGTGCGGTTCACATAATGCTTTACGCCATCGAGAGTTACCGCAATATAGGTCAGTGTCGTGGAGGTCCGCTTGAATTCCCAGGTCAGGTGGTGCCACTTATAGGCTGCGGGAGCGTGGCAGGGGATGCCGGTAGAGATCCAATTGCCGTTTGCATTGCCCCATACATCAAAGTGTCCGGCCGCGATGTTGCACTGCGTGCCAAAAATCCATCTCTTGTGGCCATTAGCCTGGTTGTTGTCGAATTCCAGCGCCTGAGAGTTCTGGGGCAGCTGGATATAGAAATCGAGGTCATAACGCAGGTTGGTGGCGCCGTTTGCCGCGCCAAGCTGCTTCCACCAGAGAGCGTCGGCGTACGGTGAGCCGCTGGCTATGGAGAAAACTCGGGACATACCGCTCGAAGAGGGCGACGAGGTTGTTGCGGTGTAAATGGATGCTCCCGGGCCGGCGGCATTGATGCCCGCGCAGGCCACGCAACTTTGCCATCCACTCATTCTCTGGATCTGGCTCTTGACTGTTTGGGCGGATGAACGAATCGAAGCCGCCGCAAAAAAGAACAGTGCAACTGCGAGAATGGAAATGCTCTTGATTTTTTTATTTACTATCACTTTTTACTCCAGGGGGATTTTTTGCCGCGCCATTTCCAACGGCGAAGCTGAGAGTAACGACCGATCAACTCTGCTTCAACCCTTTTCGACCTGCCTTGCGAGAAAGCACAAATCGCGAACTACTAGGTGATTAAGGCAGCTGCTTAGTTCCAAAAAACAAAAAGAGCGGATTTGAAATCCGCTCTTTCCGCATATCTGGATGTTAACCGCGTTTTAACACTCGCCGCCGATTTTTGAGGCAAGTTCTCTCTGAATTGAACACTCTTAGTACTACCAGTACGTGAGCGCGACTCTATCCAACCACGTGGAATATGCGTGCATGGCAGAATCTCCATCCATCTGGAAGGCCACATTCATTTCATGGACGCTCGATGCTCGCGCCGGATAGCTGCGGTTTACGTAGTGCGTGACGCCGTCATAAGTGAAGCCGACGAAGATCACGTTAGTGGCAGTGCGCTGAAATTCCCACGTGAGGTGGTGCCACACAAAAGCGGTTGGGGCGGAACAGGCAATCCCGGTTGAAATCCAATTGCCGGCCGCATTGCCCCATACATCCCAGTGGTTGCCCTTGATGTTGCATTGCGTGCCATAGATAAATTTATGCGCGCCGTTGGACTGGTTATTATCAAACTCCAGTGCCTGCGAGACGCCGGGATTGGTGATGTAGAAAGCCACGTCATACTTGAGATGGGTGGCGCTATCGGCCGCTCCGAGCTGTTTCCACCAGAGAGCGTCAGAGTAAGGGGTGGTACCGCTGATGCTGAATTTGGCGGCAAGACCGTCAAGTGAGGGAGAGGCCTGGTTTTCAACCATGGAGTAGATGGCCACTGGACCTTTCGCGTTAGCGCCAGCACAGACTGTGCAACTGGCCCAGTTGGGCATCTGGTCAATATCGCTCTTGACCACTGCAGTTGAAGGGGGGGCAGGCAAGCCTGGTGCTGGCGTTGGGGTGGCTGTCGGGGTCGGCGTCGGAGTCGGCGAGCTACCGCTTACCGTTAGACTCAGCGGCGCTTTGAATACTATTCCCGTCGAGTCCCATGCCTGAATCACAACGCTGTGAGTGCCGGCCGACATGGTCACAGAGGTGTTCAAGCTGCTTGCAGAAACCAGGTAAACGCTCAGGTTGTCCACATAAATTCTCATAGCAGTGATCGGATGAGTGGATGTTGCAGAGGCGACGAAGTGGACTGGGGATCCTGCTGCGGATCCGGATGCGGGGGAGCTCACCGTGACTCCGGCGAAAGATGCGGTGGCCAAAGTCAAGGTCGCGATCATTAACCGAATAGCGTTTTTCACTCTCGTACTCCTTCAGGTCTAGGGTGCTTGGCTTGAGGAGCAGAGGTTACGGTTGCATCTACTCTGGATGAATCGGGAGACTACTTAATTATGTAAGATTCGATGCTTAGTCTAGTACTACGGCGCTAAGGCGGCGCAGGCAGCTGGAATTGCGCCTGGAATGGAGATGGGAGAGAGGAACTAAGTAACTTACCCGCAAAAGGCCGCCCCACCTGGAGTGGGGCGGCTGGTGCAAAACAGATCTAAAAAAGGAGAGACCCGGCTATGCGGCTGAGTCCTGAACTGCCGCCAGCACTTTCTCTGTCTTATAAATCAGGACGCCTTCCGCCTCTGACCGGTGAAGCTGGTGGACCAGATAAAGCGGACGGCGGCGGACCTCATCGTAAATCCTGCCGATGTATTCACCCAGCAATCCTGTGCAAATGAGCTGGACGCTGCCCAGAAACAAAATGGCCAGAAGGGTGCCAATATGTCCTGCTCCCGGTATTATTCCGAAATATTTGAGATGAAATACAGTATTACCCAAATTCACCACTGAGAGAAACAGAGTGAAGGCCAGCACCACTCCGCCAAGAACCATTCCCAGCCGCAACGGCTTGTAGCTGAAGCTGAAGATCGCGTCCATGGCATATTTGAAGAGCTTGGGAAGTGTTTGTTTGGCTTCGCCCGCAGCGCGTCCGGCGCGCTCGTAATATACGATTGCCGTTGGGAAGCCAACCCAGGCGCGCAAGCCGGGAAGATAGCGGTTACCTTCTGAAAGATTATTGATGGCGTCGGCTGCCTGGCGGTCCAACAGGCCGAAAATCCCCGCATTCAGAGGGATAGGAAAATCCGAAATCAGGCCCATGACTTTATAGAATAGCGGAAAGAGCTTTCCGCGTAACCCAGTATCCGCGCGGCTGGAGCGCTCAGCAATGACCACTTTCGCGCCATCCTTCCAGGCTTTTACCAGGCGGGGCAACACTTCCGGCGGATCCTGGAAGTCGCCATCCATGAGCATAATGGCGTCGCCCTTGGCGATCTGGAGCCCGGCGGTCAGGGCCGCCTGATGGCCGAAGTTGCGCGAAAATTCCACTACTATCACGCGCGGATCGCGCCTTTGGATTTCCACCAGCAGTGAGAGTGATTTATCCCGGCTGCCGTCGTTAACGTAAATGACCTCCCAATGCTCTTCCATACCCTCCATTACGGAGCGTATCGCGGAGTGAAAAGCACTGATATTTTCTTCTTCGTTATAAATAGGAACTACAACGGAAAGCATGGTCCAACTCCAGAAGAACCTTTTTGGTTGACTGCGTCCATTGATTGCCTCAGTCTTCGCGAAGGGCCGTGAAACCGCGCTTTCACGGATTCCGCATAAAAACTAGGCTGCTTCATTCTGTTTTGCCGCTTCCGCTTTTAAGGAAGCCATAATCGTCACCGCGCGCTCACCCACAACGTCAGGGCGTCCGACGCTGTAATAATTGAGCCCGGCGGCTTCCATCAAAGCCGGCTTAAAGAGGTTTCTGCCATCCACCACAATGGGGTAGTGCAGCAGCTTCTTCACACGGTCAAGATCCAGAGCGGCAAAGTCTTCCCACTCTGTAAGCACCAGGCAGGCATCAGCTCCTTCCAGGGCTTCGTAAGGATCGCTGGCGAATTTCACCGCGCCGGCCGGTCCGAATTCCTCCGCAGCCCGGTCCATGGCGGCGGGATCATAAGCAGTGACGGAACATCCTTCTTTCAAAAGCGCGTTGATAATGGCCACGGCCGGCGATTCACGCAGGTCGTCAGTGCCATTCTTGAACGCCAGACCAAGCACACCAAGCTTTTTGCCTTTTAACGTCCAGAGCGCTTTACGCACTTTCCGCAGAAAGCGATTGCGCTGCTCCTCATTCACTCTCACAGTTTCGTCCAGCAGTCCAAAGTGGCAGCCGTTCTCGCGGGCTACGGAACGGAATGCCAGAAGGTCTTTGGGGAAGCAGGAGCCGCCATAACCAACGCCGGGTGAGAGGAAGCGCCGGCCAATGCGGGAATCCGTCCCGATTCCCTCGCGCACCTGCTCCACGTCCGCTCCCACAGCCTCACAGACACTGGCTACGGCATTAATAAAGGAGATTTTCATGGCCAGAAAAGCGTTCGACGCATGCTTGATCAGCTCTGCGCTCTTGGCGCTGGTGCGCAGTAGATTTGCCCGGAACGGGCCGGTCACAGGGCCGGGAATGGCGTCAGGTTTTTTAAAATAGCTGCCATCCACCAAAGGTTTGTAGGCTTCGGCCAGCAGGTCGGCGCAGCGATCACTATCTGCGCCCACCACAATTCGGTCCGGATAGAGGAAGTCAGCCACGGCAGTTCCTTCACGGAGGAACTCCGGATTGGAAGCCACATCAAACAGTTCAGCGGGTGCGCCATTCAGCAGCATGATCTTTCTTACCCAGCTATTGGTGTAAACCGGGACAGTGCTCTTTTCGACGACGACTTTATAATCGTCAATGGCGCAGGCGATTCCCTGGGCAACTGATTCGACGTATGAAAGATCGGCATCGCCATCGTCCTTGGGCGGCGTGCCTACGGCGATGAAGATCAGTTGGCTGCGGCGCACGGCATCGGCCAGATCGCCGGTAAAGTCCAGGCTTTTACCGCGGTGACGCTCAAGCAGTTCAGGAAGAAATTTTTCATGGATAGGACACTCGCCGCGTTGGAGTTCGGCAAGTTTGCGTTCATCGTTATCGACTAAAACAACTTGATGGCCTAATTCAGCAAAGCATGCGCCTGCTACCAGCCCCACATAACCGGATCCTACTACTGCAATTCTCATTACGGGTTCCCCAGGGTCCTAAACGAAGTTTGTTCTCAATCAAAAAATCGCGTTGAGAGCAGCTAAAACTTTCGATGTCAGAACACCTGCTCGGGATGTCAAACCTAAGTAAATCCAGCAACATCCAACTTTGTCCTGAGAGATGACATCTCACACGCAGTGACCAGAGTTGCTGCTCGCACCCCTCTGGGCCTCAGCAATTGCGGACCGTTTGTCCCGTTCAGGCATTTATGACCCAGTTTAAGAAACTCGCATTTGCAAGTGTTTTTGCTGTGCTGTCTCTCGCCATGCTCACAGGCTGTCAGGGACTTGGCGCCAGCACCGGCGCTACGCCGACACCGACTCCAGGTCCAGTGGCGTCTCCCTCTCCCACTCCTGTTCCTGCCGGCTCGCTCCAGAGCGTGAATCACATCATTTTCATGATGCAAGAGAACCGGTCTTTCGACTCTTACTTCGGAAAGATTAATGATTACCGGGCCAGCCTGACTCCCGCCCTTGGAAGGGACGCTGACGACCTGGAAACCGATTTCACTAATCCCACTGATGCCCCGGATACTCAACAGATAAGAACTTTTCATCTGGGGACGAGTTGCATTTACAACACGACGGCGGCATGGCTGGAGAGCCACGGCAATGCGAATCGCTTTGATACAAGTGACAGCGCTCCTCTCCTTTTGGATGGCTTTGTCCATACGGCCGCGGGCCTGGCAATTTTTGACGGCGATCCAGATACCAAGGGCGTGCGCTCCATGGGCTATTACACCCAGGCAGATATGCCGTCCCCTTACTGGTTCGCCACTCAATTTGCCACATCTGATCGCTTCTACAACCCTGAGCCTGCACAGACGGAAGACACCCGGCTCTACGCCATGGCCGCAACATCACAGGGACTGGTACATCCGCCCCAAGACAGCAACACTCAGTTAACGGCCAAGACAATTTTCCAACTACTGGATGCGGCAGGCATTTCCTGGAAGATTTATTCCGTGGACCGGCAGCCGGATGGCAAGCTGATTACCACGCTGCGCAACTTTCAGCCCTATGGCGCCACCAAAGAAGACCATATCGTTCCCATTTCTCAGTTCCTTACGGACGTGCAGAACAATACTTTGCCGGCCTTCTCGTACATTGAGCCGGGGTTCTCGTCAGGTCGCGACGAGCATCCGGGAAAGACGAACAACCTGCAGCCCGGGGCGGCTTTCATGAATTCTCTCTTTGTGGCGCTGATTAACCGCCCTTCCTGGAAAGACTCGATCTTCATTGAGACGTTCGATGAAAACGGCGGGCTGTTCGATCATGTGAGCCCAATGATTGACGGCAGGCCGATCCTGGAGCTTTCGGCAGGTGCATCCGGGCAGGCAGTTGGACCCGGAAAATATCCTACCGACGCGGCTATCATGCACGTGCCCAGTCCAGACGGCATCAAGCCCAGAGACTTGCGGCCGAATGATCCTCCGGATGATTTCATACGCACGGGGTTCCGCGTGCCGTTGATTATCGTATCGCCGTTTGCCAAGCCACACTATGTTTCGCACACGCCCATGGACTACACCGCAGTTTTGAAGTTCGTGGAGAAGCGCTTTAACCTGCCGAGCCTTACAGCCCGCGATGCCGCTCAAGCCGATATGACAGAGTTCTTCGACTTTTCCGCCCCCAACTTGAATCCCCCGTCGCCGGCCAGCCAGCCTTTGAATCTGCCGTGCAATGCAGATCTGGCGTCCGGTACCCAAAATGTTCCATTCCCGCAGTAACAGTTCAGTATTCGGCAGTCAGCCAGAAATTCGAGGCATCGAGAAAATCGGGCCCTCGTTTCATTTGCGTCCGTCGAGATGGTCGAATTGAAGGGCGAGGATTCCGGATCGAACCGACTGGCCTTCCAGCCCGATAGGTTAAACTTAGATCTCAGGGCTTCTGCCGGAATTGCGGGGGACTTGCCTGAACCTTTAAGGTAAATAACCGACATGCACTAACGATTGCCCCGCATGGCTTGGGTTTCGCCGTTTTTCTGTGGTACTTTAACCCCAATTACACTTGTGCGCGGTTTCCCACGGCATTTGGAAAGGCTGCTTCTTCGATTTATTGATTTTTTATGGCACTCGGGTTTGGGTTCAACAAAGTAAAGGTCCTCGCGCAGGCGGAGAAGTTTGTCCAGCAAGGGAAGCTGCCCAACGCGATTACAGAATACGAAAAGGTCATTAAGGAAGACCCAAAGGACCTGACAGTCCTGAATACGATTGGGGACCTCTACGCACGCGTGGGCAACAACGATCAGGCCACATATTACTTCAAAAAAGTGGGCGACCAGTACGCGCAAAACGGCTTCGCCGTTAAAGCCATCGCGATTTACAAGAAGCTGACCAAAATTGGCCCTTATAACTCTGAGAACACAACCAAGCTGGCGGAACTCTATGGGCAGCAGGGCCTTTACAACGATGCCCGCGTCCACTACATGCAGGTGGCCGACCATCTTTTAAAGTCAGGCGACAACGCGCAGGCGGCCAGAGTGTTCCAGAAAATTCTGGAACTTGATCCTGAAAATGCCCACACACAAGCCAAACTGGCCGATCTCTATACGAAACTCGGCAAAAAAGAGGACGCCCGCAACATTTATTACAGCGCGGCTGAATCGCTTTACGCGCGTGGTTCTTATTCAGCGGCGGAAGAAGCTCTGGGCAAAGTGCTTGCTCTTGATCCACTGAACACCGGGGCGCTGATGCTGCGCGGATTAATTTCGGTGGAAGCCGGCGACGGCCAGGCCGCCGTCGGATACCTGGAGCAGGTGACCGATCTCGATTCCCGGCCAGACGGCCTGCGCGCTCTTTTGCGCGCAAAACTTCACACCGGCAACGCGGACGGAGTGGAAGAAGTCGCCGAGAAGCTGCTGGCAAAGCACAATGACATTACCGGCGTGACCACGGTGGCGCAATGGTACGTGACCAACAATCGCGAGGAGAACGCGCTGCGTCTGTATGAAAAACATTCCGAGCGCCTGTTTGGCGGCAACGCAGCGGCTTTGCAGGAAACACTAGGCCCGCTGACGAACCGGGTGAAGGACAATCCGGCGGCGCTGGGCATTTTGAAGCGCCTGACAAATCAATCCGGCGACCATGCGCAGAACGCAGAAGTGATCGAGATACAAGCCCATGCGGCGGCGCAAAAAGGCAACTTCACTGAAGCGCGCGATCTTTATAAGAAGCTCACGGAGATGGAGCCGGAAAATGCGCTCCACACCCAAAATTACAAACAGATGCTGGCCAAGCTGGGCGAGGATTCAGCTACGCGCATCCTGACGCCGGAGGAGGCCGCACAGGCATTCATGGTGGAGGAACTGGACGAGACGGCTACTCCGGTGCAGCAGAGATACGATCCTCCCACGGAAAAGGCCATCGAGTCCGCCCTGACGGATGCTGAGCTTTACGTCTCTTACAACGTTCCTGCAAAAGCGATTCCACCGCTGGAAGCTGCTTTGCCGCTGGCCCCAAAGGATGTGAATCTGAACCAGCGTCTGGCCAGCCTATATGCTCGTGCTGAACGCTTCGTCGATGCGGCGCGCATGTACCAGAACCTGAGCAAGATTTATGACGAGCTAGGCCATCCGGCGGAGGCGGCAAAGTATCTTGAAGCGGCAAAGAAATTTGCCCTGCGCTCGCCCGCGACAGCAACTCCCGTAATGCCAGTCGCTCCGCCGCCTGCTCCAGCCGCCGCTAAAGCCACATGGCCTCCGATGCCGGTGGAAACCAAGCCCGCTGCACCGCCGGAGCCGGCAGCTGAAGCGCCGGTAGAGATTGAAGCCAAAGCTGCGCCTTCAGTGCAGGAATTCTCGTTCGACGCGGATGACATAATTGAGACAGAGCCTGCGGTGAGTGCGACCATTGACGTTACGCCCGCAGCCCCATCATCAGCCAGCCCACCGGCGGTAGAAATAAACCTTGAGCCGATTTCCATTGATGAGCCCCCATCACGCGCGGCTGTGCCTGAAGCCGCTGAGATTGATATCTCCAATGAGTGGGAAGAGATGATTGAAGTTGAGCCGGAAGAGTCCCCGGCCCACGTGCTTGAAGTGCAGTCTTATCAGGAAATCACCGCAGAGCCGGCGGTGCCGGCGGAGGTCGCGCTGGAACCAGTGGCCTCTATAGAGCCTGCGCAGGCGGATGTTTCCGCGCAGGTTGCCGACAAGATCCAGGAAATCCATTTCTATATTACGCAGCAAATGTGGGACCAGGCCAAGGCTGCGATTCTGGATTTGACCGAGGTTGCGCCAGACGCTCCGGAAGTAACTGAGCTGATAGCCCAGGTTTCTAAGGGACAGGCAAATGTGAACCCTCTGGCAACTGGGCCCGCCCCGGTGGAAATTGAAGAAGCTCCTGCCGCATTTGCACCGATTGAAGTTGTGGAGCCCTTTGCTGCCGAACCGCCTCCTGCAATGCCTGTGATCGAAGATCGACCGATAGCTGCACAGGTGGGGCCCGCTCTGGAGCTTGAAAATGTCCTGGATATCGCGGAGCCGCCGCCCAAGCAGAAGCCGGCCAAAGTCCCGTCACAACCAGCCGCTCAGGCATCACAATCAACAGAAGACATACTTGGCGACTTTCTTCAGGATCTGGAGCAATCAGATCTCGCGGACTTCGCACCCCAGCCGACTTCCAGAGCGCTAGAACCTACTCCAGCGCCCGCAATGGCAGCAGCCGCGGCGCCGCTCATGGACCGGCGCTCCAACGGCGACATGAAAGATACGGAGTCTGCCAATGTGTTGAGCGATATTCTTTCCGAACTGCGCGATGAAACCTCAGAAGAGGCTGAACCCAAGGAAGATCCGGAAACGCATTACAACCTGGGCATCGCTTTTAAGGAAATGGGCCTGCTGGATGAAGCAATCGGCGAATTGCAGAAGGTTTGTCATGCAGTGGACCGAGGCGCACCGTTCTCTCAACCTATCCAGGCGCTTACATGGCTGGCGCAGTGTCTGGTGGATAAGGGCGCGCCGGAGGCAGCCGTCCGCTGGTATCAAAAAGCGTTGCAATTGCCCGGACTGGACAGCGGCAGCCGCTGCAGCATTTATTATGATCTGGGAGCGGCTTATCAGGCCGCCGGAGACAACAAAGCCGCCCTGACAAACTTTATGGAAGTGTATGGCTCGAATATCGATTTTCGCGATGTGGCTAGCCGGATAAAGACGCTGAAGGCATAAAATCTTCTATTGCATCCAACTAAATACGACTAAACAACAAATCCCTAATCTCTTGAAAATTACTTCCACGAATTTCGAAGATCCCACTCCGGCGCAGCCGACTGGGCCGGCCCCGGAGGGCGCTGAAATGGCTGAAATGCCGGTGTGGCTTCAGCGGGTCTTTGTGGTGGTGTATGTTCTATTTTGCATCGAATTAGGATTAGTTCTGATTGTTCTGCCGTGGACGCGGTTCTGGTTTAGCGGTGGATGGACGTCACAATGGGCAGGATTCCAGCATTTAGTGCAACTGGGCTTTGTTCGCGGAGGAGTCTCAGGTCTCGGCCTGCTGGATATATGGCTTGGCGTGGTGGAGGCGGTCCGCTACCGTGATCGCGCTTAAAAGCCTGCTTAGCACAGCTTTCTTAGCACATCATTTATAAATTGAATGGCAAACAGCAATAAAAATCCTGATGCTGAAGAGTCCATGCCGGAGCTGCTTCCTGCTCCCATGGCTTACCTAAACCCGGAGTTCCTGAACAGCCCGGATGGAAGGATCCTGCGCATACTCTCCGAGTATCAGGAGCCGCTGTCACGGTTTCGTCGCGAGAAGATCCAGGACACCGTGGTATTTTTTGGCTCGGCGCGCTTTGCCAGCCTGCCCGACGCGCAGAATGCACTGACAATCCTGGAAAAACCGGGTTCGGCTAAACCAGCTTCGCCGCAGCACCAGCCCGGCGCCAAAGATGGCGATGCCCTGCAAGCGGCCTTGAAGCGCGCCCACGCTGGAGTGGAGATGGCCCGCTACTATGAAGAAGCGCGCCGATTGGCCAGCATGCTCACGGAATGGACGCTTACGTTGCCAGGCAAGCGCCATCGCTTTGTGGTGACTTCCGGCGGCGGCCCAGGAATTATGGAGGCCGCGAACCGTGGCGCACACGAGGCCGGCGGTAAGACAATTGGCTTGAATATCCGGCTGCCATTTGAGCAATATCCCAACCGGTACATCACTCCGGAACTTAATTTTGAGTTTCATTATTTTTTCATGCGCAAATACTGGTTTGCGTATCTGGCCAAGGCGCTGGTGGTCTTTCCCGGAGGCTTTGGCACTCTGGACGAATTTTTCGAGATCCTTACGCTGGCGCAGACGCACAAGCTGGCCAAGAAGATCCTGGTGATCGTGTATGGCCGGGAATACTGGAATCGCGTGCTGAATCTGGAAGCGTTGGCCGATGCGGGGACGATTTCTCCGGAAGACGTGAACGGCTTTACGATGGTGGATAC
>JBARNL010000574.1:0-4137 GCA_049802955.1 Candidatus Angelobacter sp. | reverse complement strand
CCCAATTCAAGCAGCGCGACCAAACCGCCGTCCAGAGGTAATGTTCCTGCTACGCAGCCGGGCAAGGCTCCTGAACAGCCCATTTCCGAAGGGTCTGTAGGCGAGGTGACCAAGAACTCAAGCGGCGGTTTCACCTTCGTCAGCCGGGTGAATGAAGTCACGCTCTCGGCCACGGTGCTTGACTCCAGGCGGCATTTGGTCACGAATCTCGCGCCTGCAAACTTCGCCGTATTTGAAGACAATCAGCCTCAGCAGATAACCTCCTTCAGGCGCGAAGATATCCCGGTATCGATTGGCATTGTTGTCGATAATTCCGGTTCCATGCGCACCAAACGTACCGCAGTCACCAAGGCGGTCCTGAACCTGATCCAGGCGAGCAATCCTCAGGATGAAGTGTTTGTCGTGAATTTCAACGACGATCCTTACCTCGATCAGGATTTCACCAACAAGATACCTCAATTGCGTGAAGCGCTGGATCGGGTTGATTCGCGCGGGGGCACCGCCCTCTATGACGCCGTGATAGCTTCTGCCGATCACCTAGCCAAAGGCGCCAAGAAAGAAAAGAAAGTTCTGCTCGTAATCACGGACGGCGTCGATAACGAGAGCAGGGAATCGCTGGAGTCCGCCATCAGAAAGGTCCAGGACGATAACGGGCCAACTATTTATACTATCGGCATTCTGGGCGATGAACCCGGAACCAAGAGAGCGAAGCGGGCCCTGCAAAGTCTTTCCGACCAGACCGGTGGCGTGGCTTTCTTTCCCAAAGATTTGATGGAAGTGGATGAAATTAGCCAGGAAGTGGCGCGTGATATCCGCAACCAATACAGCCTGACTTACAAGCCGACCAACCCGCGCAGCAATGGCGGCTATCGCAAGGTGAAAGTGGAAGCGCGCGCGCCGGGTTATAAAGACCTGCAGGTTCGGACCCGCGATGGTTATTTTGCCGACGAGAAGCGCACGGCCGCCAAGCAGTAACATTTAGATTTTGGGAAATTAACCGCTCCGGAGCTGAAACGTTTGTTTTCGGCTACCGGAGCACTTGCTTTCTCGCCCGATTAGAGACTAATCGCGGCTGCCACTGGCTCAAGCATTGGTAATTCTTCTGCCGGTACAGGCGGCAGGTTTGCAGTGTCCATATGGCCCTGGGGAAGATCGGAGATCAAGCGTAAAGATTGATTAATGCTCTCGGCGAACTGGATTCTCGTCTTCTGCAATCGCCGCGCATAGACCGCCGCCACACGGCACAATAGAAATCGATTATCGATTGTTATGCCCGCTGCAAAGACCTTTGAGGACCGTGTGCTATTGTCAATTTTCATAGCTTTCCCTCGCTTCTTCATCTTCGTGTAACTGGTGTTCCGGTGACTCTTGTTCTTCGCAATGGTCCTCGGGTAATTCCGCCTGCACGCCCGATTTTGAGTGGAACGGCGCTGTTTCGTGGAACATAACTGCCTTCTTTGAATCTTTTTGGGCTAAGAAGTGAGAACTCCAGAGGTACTGACTTAGTTTCAGCAGGTCTGGAGAGTAAGGAAGGATTACTTGCTCACCTTTGACGGTACTCTGTTCGAGTGACTCTGTCAATTTCTTTGAAAACCACCAATTCGTGTTAGTCCTCTGTTTTGAATAAATTGCCGCTGAAATCGTTGATCGGTTTGACCATACGGCTCTCCTCCCGTAGTCTAAAAAGTCTGCTTATGTCCCGACTCCCTGTGGCTGAGAACATCACCGAACTGGTTGGCAACACTCCAATGCTGCATTTTCGCCGGATCGTGCCTGCGGGTTCGGCTGACGTGTTTGCCAAGCTGGAATACCTGAACCCTGGCGGCAGCGTGAAAGATCGCGCAGCCATTGGCATGATCAAAAAAGCCGAAGAGCAGGGCCTTCTAAAACCGGGATCGACCATTGTGGAGGCGACGGCGGGTAACACCGGAGTTGGCTTGGCCTTGATCGGCGTCAACAAGGGTTACCGGGTAGTAGTTTGCGTTCCGGAAAAGTTTGCCGAAGAAAAAGTCAAAATCATGCGGGCCCTGGGCGCGGAAGTGATCAGAACCCCGGATGAAGCAGGCATGCAAGGCGCAATCGCCAAAGCCAAAGAGCTTGCCGCAAAAATTCCCGGATCATTTACCGCCCTGCAGTTTGAGAATCCCGCCAATCCTGACTTTCACCAGAAAACCACCGCTGAAGAAATCTTTGAACAAATGGATGGCGCCGTTGACGCCATTGTTATCGGCGTCGGCACGGGCGGCACGTTTACCGGCGTGGCCCGCTTTATGAAACAGAAATTGCCCACCGTGTATTGCGCCGCGGTTGAAACTCAAGGGTCGGTTCTGGGCGGCGGTCCCAAGGGGCCACACAAAGTAGAAGGCATTGGCTCCAGTTTTATTCCCAAGACTTTTGATCCAGCCGTGTGCGATGAAGTCATTATGGTCACCGACAAAGATGCGTTTGAAACCGTGGCGCAACTTGCGCGACTAGAAGGCGTTTTGGGCGCTTCCAGCGCGGGAGCCAACGTATTCGCGGCACTCCAGGTGGCAAAAAGGCTTGGGAAAGGGAAGCGCGTCGTCACGGTCATCCCTGATTCAGCCGAACGCTACTTATCGAAAAATATTTTTGAGGGCGGCGAATAACTGTTTTTTCACTGCCGGACGTAACCAGACTTCATTACAAGGCAATTCAGGAGCAAACACCAGATGGCAAAGAAACCTGCTGGCGGAATAAAACGCCAAACCGGCAAATTCGGATTCTCCACCGCTTGCATCCATACGGGCCAGGAGCCTGATCCTTCTACGGGAGCCATTGTCGTCCCGATTTTTGCCACGTCAACTTACGTGCAGCAGGAAGTGGGCAAGAATAAAGGCTATGAGTACGCGCGGGTTTCCAATCCAACGCGAACGCAACTGGAGATAAACCTTGCCGCGCTGGAAAGTGCAAGTTCGGCGCACGTATTTGCCAGCGGCATGGCGGCCGTAACGGCCGTCACACAATGCTTTTTGAAGCAGGGTGATCATCTAATTTGCGGACACAACGTGTACGGCGGAGTGCCGCGCTTTTTTAATCAGGTTATGGCTAATTACGGCGTGGAGTTCAGTTATGTGGATACATCTGACCTGGACGCCGTAAAGAAGGCCATGCGCCGGAACACACGCATTGTCTGGATTGAAACGCCAACCAATCCGCTGATGGTATTGACTGACATCAAGGAAGTCTCCCGGATTGCCCACGCCAGTGGCGCTGAAGTGGTGGTGGACAACACTTTCATGTCCCCTTATTTCCAACGGCCAATCGAATTTGGCGCGGACATGGTGATGCACTCAACCACAAAATTCTTGAACGGCCACAGCGATGGGTTGGGAGGGATGATTGCCGCAACCAAACCAATTCACGCGGAAAAACTTGCTTTCATGCAGAAGACCTCCGGCGCTATCCTCTCGCCTTTCGAGTGCTGGTTGGTGCTGCGCGGAGTGAAATCGCTGGCGGTGCGGATGGAAAAGCATGATGAGAACGGGCGAGCTATTGCCAAGTATCTGCGCAACCATCCCAAAGTGAAGCAGGTGTTGTATCCGGGTTTCTCCGACCATCCACAGCACGCCTTAGCCAAGCGACAGATGACAGGGTTTGGCTCCATGATCACGTTTGAAACCGGTTCATTCCGGAACGCCAAAAAGATGCTGGCCAAGGTTCGCGTCTGCGCGCTGGCAGAATCGCTCGGCGGCGTGGAGACACTGATCTCACATCCAGCCACCATGACGCATGCCGCCCTGGGAGAGAGAGGAAGAAAAGAAATCGGGCTTACGGATGGCATGGTCCGCATTTCCGTTGGTATTGAGGATGTGGACGATCTTTTGGCCGATCTGGATCAGGCGCTGGCAGCGATCTAGGAAGAAAAAACATTTACCACAGAGCGCACAGAGGAACACGGAGGGAAAATTTTTTAGGGAAAGGCATTGCAGGAGTCAACGAAGGGCAATTCGCTTTTTGACTTTCTCTGTGAAGATCTGTGGGCCTCTATGGTTAGCTAGTGTTCTTGGCGATCCAGTCCAGATAGTCCTGACTACCGGCGGTCAGATCCAGCATTACGCACTCCGGAAGATCGTAAGAATGCAGCTCTTTCACAGCGTCGCGAACGCGTTCATAAAG
>JBARNL010000573.1:0-2311 GCA_049802955.1 Candidatus Angelobacter sp. | reverse complement strand
ATCCTGCGCCTCGCAATCGGATTGAGGCGGCAAGAGCAAATATTCTTTTTGCTGGTCGGCGGCGGAAGTGAAGTGCCACGGCTAGAGCGTGAAATACAGGAGCAGCAGCTCACGAACATAAAAATCCTGCCCCCACTGCCGCAAGCCGAGTACCTTCAGTGTTTGGCTGAGTTTGATATCGGACTGATCAGTCTTGATCGCAGGCTGCAAACTCACAACTCTACTGGAAAGCTTCTGGGCTACCTGCTTATTGGTAGGCCGGTGCTGGCAAGCTTGAACATCGGCAATGGTCTGGCGCAAATCCTTCACGAAGCTGATGCGGGCCTGGCGTGCGAAAACGGCGACGATCAGGGATTGCTCAATGCGGCAGTGCTGCTCGCCACAAATCCTGATTTGCGGCGGCGGATGGGAACGAATGCCCGTGCACTTGGCGAGGCTAAGTTTTCTGTCCATGCCGCCGCGAGCCAAATCCTTGCGCATTTTTTGCCAGAGAGTAAACAAAGTCTGCAAGTCAAAGCCGAGCAAGGGAATGTGCGTACCTGACAGCAGTTCTAAAGAAATTCCCGACAGTGTGTTGATTCACTACGCGCGACTGCTGGATGAATCGGCTGTTTGCGGCTGTGGCGGTGGTCTCCTCGCCCATCCGCAACGGAGATACAGGCGCATTGTGAACGATGTCCAGCAAGGCAGAGCGTTGAGAGTAATCGGCGAACCTAGCGTAGGCCAGGCTTCTGAACAATAGGATCAACATCCTCAAAAAGCGTCGTGCAGAGTTTTTGATTTTCCTAGTGATCAAGCACATGCCACGCGAGGGTCATTTGGTGCCGATCAGATTAACGAATATGCCTCTGTGGTTGTACCTCAGGTCGGTCAGCTCGTCTGAGAAGTCGGTGAAGTTGTAGCCGACGCCGGCCTTCAGGTTCTTGCTGATCTGATGGTAGATCGTGGTCAAGACTCCACGGCGGCGTTGATTGATATCGGGAAGGGCAAGCTGTCGCACCTCGGCCAGGCCGTCCCATTGTTTGAAGAACCGCCAATCCAGCCGCAAGACGGAGAGCTGCGCGGTATTGTCGAAGAAAGTCGGATCTACCCGGTCCAGGCTCGCCTCACCCAGCCGGTACGCGTACTTGCCACCCACGGACCAGTTGGCCGTTAGGTCGTAGGTAAGATCGAGCGCTGCAATGTGACTTTTTTGCAGGAACTCGGTCGCGGTGTTCTGCAATCCCAGCTGATCTGTCGTTGGCACGTTATAGAAGTACGTGTATTTGACCAGGGCATTCAGCCGGTCATTCTTTACTGGCCGGTATGCGTAGCCGACCACACCCTCGGTATAGCCGCCGGCATAAAAATCGCCGAGCGTGCTATTGCTGATCGAGTGATCCAGTTTCCCGAGTAGCCGCCAACTGGGCGTGATTTGGTATTTGAAGTTGTTACGCAGAAGCAGCACGGTCTGCACGGTATGACTCAGGTCGGGCTGTTCCGCATCGTCGCGGCGAAACTCGATCGCGCTTGAGAACTGTATCTTCTCCAGGCCATAACCCATGTGGATTCCGGCCGCCTTGCGTTTGGTTTCGGCGCCGGTCTGGGAATCGAACAAGTTGCCAAACTCCCCGCTGCCGCCGAAAGTCCAGCGCTCTTTTGTCACCAGGTTGATTCCGGTGGCGTGCGTAAGTCCGCTCTGCGCCGCGGCAGTCTGGTAACGTTCCTCAACATAGACGCTGGAACTGTCGCCGAGCCGCGTCTTCACGCCGGAGACCAGGCTGCCCCAGCTCCCGCTATGGACCAGTTGATCATTGTCCGTGCGCTCGTTTTCGAGCGAATAGTTCAGGTAAAGACTGGTCCGCTCGGAATAGAGAAAGCTGGTGCCGATCTTTCCGCCGGGACCAAGATCTCCGTCAGACGCCTCACCATCGATCCGGAAGCGTTTCGTCAAGCGATAGGATCCGCCCACGCCGGCGCGACTGTTGTCTGGACGGCCACCGCTTGCCGCGACCGTGTCCTGGCCAAAGACGTAAGCGCTCCAGGTGTCACTCGGGCTATATTTTATCTGTGCGACCGTGTCCGTGCGCTCGCCCTGTTCCTGAGTTAGTGGCACAATCGGCGAATTGTCCTTACGCATATCATCGCGCACGCCGGTGCTGAAGCTCCATCTGTTGGTCACCCTAAAGCTCAGATCCAATTCCATCGCCCGCGTGTCGAGACCCTGGTCCTGGGTCCTCTGATCGGCCTTGGCCATCAGGGTCAGGCGGCCGGTCACTGGCATTTTGAACAAGCCGCCATATTGCTGCGTGTCTTTGAGCGTCAGCTGTCC
>JBARNL010000572.1:0-4123 GCA_049802955.1 Candidatus Angelobacter sp. | reverse complement strand
CCTTGTTTTTCGCAATCTGGAGCTGGTTCCCGACAAGAAGATTGTTCAATCATGGCAACCAGCAAATAAGGAATGGCCGCGAGAACACTTTTCCACGGTAAAGTACGAACTGGAAAAGACCCCTGAGGGCACTCGCCTGAATTTCACTCAAGAAGGTGTCCCGGCCGCGTTATATGAACACTACATCCAGGGCTGGAACGAGAATTACTGGAAACGTTTGGAAAATTATTTCCGCGGACCCAAATGAGGGTGGGGCCGCGGAAATAGATTCTATTTTGATCCCGATTTCTTGGGACTGGGGCCGGGTGGAGGCGGCGAGGGCGGCGGTACTCCTGGCCGAGTGCTTAGCCTGATAAACATAAATACTTTTACCGGATAGCCTGATTTGTAGGGTTCCTGTGTAGGATTGAGCGGCACCAGCGGGTGGAAATAGCCGCCCAGATCAATCGTTACCAGGCCGCCCGCGCCTTCGAACTGTCCGGTGCCGGACGCGATCACTTCGATATTCGCTTCAAAAAGTTGGGCTGTGCCGTCGGCGTAGATTCTGATTTTTGTCTGGTTGACGCCGATGCTTACGATTGTGCTTCCATCAGGAAATTCAAGCCGCGATTTTGTAGTTCCTAATGTCGCAATATCAGCGGTGTTTTTGTCCTCATAGCCATCCGGTGGCGGGGCGTCATAAGGAGGACCAGCCAGGGAAGCTCCTGGAACCTGAAAAACCACTGGCCCGACTTCCGCTGTGAACCATGAGAGCACTGACTCAAACTTTCCTGTGCCCGGTATCGCGCCGCCCAAATCCGTGAACGTACCCTTGAGATCGTAATACCAATAGGAGTCCTTGTCCGGCGGAAATGGTCCGTGCAACGTCCTGTTGCCTTCTCCCTGCAAGGCGAGGACCCTTTCATATGGCGCAACCGCGAGATTCGAAAGATTCTTGAAAGGTTCGATTAGGTGCGCAAGCCTGTCGAGCGCCTCAACTACGCTCTTGCTGGGCCGTCCTGCCCCATCAGACCCGCGTGCGAGTCTGTCGATTGCTTGTACAACGCTCTTGCTGGGTGCTGCTACACGACTGCTGCTGGGATGAGCCACGTGCATCTCCTTATGACTTCTAGGAACCACCAGCCAGGTGGTCTCCAGTTATGACTTTTATGCAGACGGCAACATTGGCCGGGAAGCCCTTCTCCAGAATCGCCACAATCGCCGGAAACTGCGGCGGTGGCGGGAATGGCTTGAAATAGGCGCTGCCGTTAAAACTTGCCATGCCCCTTGCGCCTGCAAACCTCCCTGTTCCCTGAGTAATGGCCCCCACGAAACCCACCCAGAATTGGGCGCTGCCGCCATCATCGAGGTAAGTGAGCTTGGGGAATGCCGGCCCTTCCGTCACCAGCGTGCTGCCGTCGCCAAAATCATAAAACTGCTTGGTGTAGCTGCCTGGCGGAATCTCGCCCGGGGCGAGCGGGCCTGTACCAGTGTTTACGGGCAGCGCGTCAAAAGGCGCAGGCTGTTCCGGAGGAAAGGTCAGCAGATACTTGGCCGTGTCAGGAGTGATCAGGGTCGGCAGCGCAGTTTTGACAGCGCTTCCATTGAGATCGTCACCGCACAGATTAGTGAGGTTGCCGACAGAGCTGAAGTACTGCTGGCCGCTCGCATCCTTCTTCAGCGTGATCGTAACTTTACTGTTGCTGACCAGGACTTCTTCGTACAGACCGGTGCGAAACTGCGGGTACCAGGGACCGCACCCGATTGCAGAGCCGTGGTTCCCCAATCTATCGATTGCCTCGACAACACTGCGGCTCGTTCCCATCTCGGCCTCCCCGTGCAACAGTTCCCGATTGAAAGCATTTTCGGGCTGTGCTCGTAGTTGTAGACAAAAGCTCTATTGCTATTTGCGGCGAGGGGATCACCGTGCAGCCGCTCAGGTCCTGCCGAGACCCGATTCTCTCAGAGACGTCCTATTTCCGGCTTTTCGACCAATCTGCAAATTCATATGTCGCGTCTGTCTATCCAAAAGTGGCTTACAGTGACACACCCGCCGCCCCTTTTGAATGCTCGCAGGTTTGAGGGAAGGTTTTGCGTGGCCCTCGCGAATCCGCCTATGCGTGAGGAAGCCGGATGATTGGCAAGCTAAGTAACGCTCAACGCGCAACGCTCCGTGCCCTGTGCGATACTTTTGTCCCTTCAATCCAGGTCGAAAGCGATCCCACTGGTTTTTGGGCGCGCGCTGCCTCGGACGTGGGCACTGAAACCGCTTTGGCGGAATATCTCTTTCAATATATTCCAGAAGAAAAACGGGCTCCTCTGCTCGTTTTTCTCGATACCTTGGGCGCCCAGGATTTTGTCGGCGCCTCACAAGATCAGCGTGAGAGTATTCTCGACCAGATTTACAACTCATCGCCTCAGGGGGCGGGAGGAGTCACTTTCTTCCAAAAGCAAACCATCCTCTTTGCTTATGGACTGCCGGAGACGGCTGAACCAAACGAAAATTACGTAACTTACGGCTCTCCGCAAGGCCAAAATCCGAACTGGGAAGTACTCGGATATCCAGGCCCTGTCAGTGTTCCACCGAAACAGCCGGAAGAACCCATCCAGCCATTCGTTCCCAAGGGCGATAACCTCGCTCTGGATGCTGACGTTTGCATTGTCGGCTCCGGGGCCGGTGGCGCAGTCATTGCGGCAAGAATGGCTGCGAGCGGCCGGAGGATCGTAGTGCTTGAGGCGGGAGGCCACTACACGTCAATGGACTTCCACCAGCTTGAGATTTGGGGCTACCGTCATCTGTGGCACGGGAACGGCGCAACTCCAACGTCAAATGGCGACGTAACTCTTCTTGCCGGCGCGACCCTGGGCGGGGGCACCGAGATCAACTGGATGAACTGTGTCCGCACTCCGGACCTGGTGCGCCAAGATTGGGCTCAGAATTTTGGTTTACAGGGAGTGGATGGCCCGGACTTTGAGCGCTACATCGATATTGTGGAGCGCCGCCTTCTGGTGAGCAGCCAAACGGCCTACTACAACTCGCAGAATCTGCGGATGCGGGAAGGCTGCAAAAAGCTTGGTTACCTCAGCAAACAGACCCAGATTAACTGGAACCCTGAAATCTTCCAGCCCCTGATGGCCGGCTATACGGGATTGGGCGATCAGACCGGCGGGAAAATGACTGCGCGGCGGACCTTCTTGGTGGACGCA
Organism: Candidatus Angelobacter sp.; assembly: GCA_049802955.1. Lineage (GTDB taxonomy): Bacteria > Acidobacteriota > Terriglobia > Terriglobales > Acidobacteriaceae > Angelobacter. The sequence continues at coordinate 937 of JBARNL010000572.1, read as the reverse complement.
TACTTGGATGGCGCCACGATCATCTGCCATTGCAGGGCAAATCGCATTCTTGTTGAGCAGGGGCGTGCCACCGGCGTGACGGCAACTTATTCCGATCAGGGGCGCACAACAAACGTACTTGTGCGCGCGCCCCAAGTCGTGGTTGCCGGTGGATCACTCGAATCGCCCGCGCTGCTTCTGCGCAGCGGCATCGGTGGCCCTGCTGTGGGCAAGAACCTTCGTGTACAACCCGGTGGCGCTGTCTATGGCATTTACAAGGACAGACAGCTCGCCTGGTGGGGTTCACCCATGACCACCAATTGCGAACAGTTTGTGAATACCGGTGGCGGATTTGGCTTTTACATGGAGATTCCGGCATTCGGGCCAGGGTTTGTTGCCTCCGTGCTTCCGTGGGCCAGTGGATATCAGCATAAAGAGTTAATGACCAAGGTCCCCTACATCAGCACCTTCATCTGGTTTCTTCGCGATCGCGGGGCCGGACAAATCACGCTTGATGGTTCTGGAGATTCCGTTTCATTTTACGAACTTAGCGATGAAGTGGACCAGAAGAACTTTCGCCAGGCGACGGCTGAAGCCATCCGCATCCATGAGGCGGCGGGAGCCGAACAGGTCCTCATCAGCATGGCCCGCAGTCAATTTGTATGGCAACGAGGCCAGGACCTGGAGGCTTTCATCCAGCAGATTATGCAACAGCCGCTTCTCCACGGCGCACAGCCGATTATCAGCGCGCACCAGCTTTCCAGTTGCCGCATGGGCAATGATCCAAATACCTGCGTCGCCAATACTGACGGCGAACTTTATGACGTAAAAGGCGTGTGGATGGGTGATGCCAGCGCATGCCCTACGGCTTTGGGCGCAAATCCCATGATCACGATTATGGCTTTGGCCGAGCGAACCGCAGACAAAATGATGGCTTCGTCCTCATACGGCGTGGGAT
>JBARNL010000571.1:0-6041 GCA_049802955.1 Candidatus Angelobacter sp. | reverse complement strand
GTTGTTAAAGGCCCCATTCGCTGCCATAAATGCCAAATGCTCTGCCAGGACGCCGAGCAGTATCTTAGCCATGCCTGCGTTCCCAGGACCTCACAAACTTGATCCCGCTAACATAAGGGAAAGGCAGATCACCCATCGTCAAGTTCATGCATTCGTTGCAACTGAGCATTCTTATGCAGGCTTCTGCAATGCGATCTGATGGCTGTTCTTCTTGATTTCCGCAGTGCCCACCGGCAGTTCCAGCGGAATACGGTGGTCTCTCGCCGATGCTCGGCCGGCATGCACCCAGCCGAAACGCGTGAGAAGGGAACCGGCAATGCTTGACCATGCGGCCGCGCGGCGGAGCTTCTTGTTGCCGCTCACCGCATACGCAAGACGCAACGCCATCGGCACTGGTCCGGAGAGTACTCCGCCTGCTCTCACCATTGCGCCGCTCCAACCTTTGCGCAGAGGTTCATTGATGCGGTGCCGCTTACTCTCAAGCAGCAGACCTTCAGCCACTTCATAACACGACGCGGAAATTCCCAGCAGATTCAGCGCGCGGCTGTCATCGTGCCCAAAAAGCTCCAGTAGCGAAACCGCCGAATTGACTCCTGAAGCGGCAAAATGCTGCGGCAGCGTGCCGACGTTTTCATTCCACACAGGTATGACAGTTGCGCCAATTAACACTCCCGTGTAGCTCGACATCACTAGTCCTGTAGCTGCGGCTAACAGACCGGAGGCGTTTTCTACCATGCTGATTGCGATTGAAGGACCCATTCTTTCGCGCAGCAGGTTGGCAAAGGCCGCTGCCGCGGAGAAGCTGGAGAAAGCCGAGAGCGTCCACGCGCCCATGCTCATGGGACTTTGCGGCTTGAACACCCTGAGCATGTTCAGGAAGCGCGACGGCATTCCCAGATCTTTGATCAACAGAGCCGACGACAGAGCGCCACCGCCAGTGGCCATCCAGCGCGCGCTGCGCACCAGTTCGCGATTGTCGCCCAGCCAAGCTGCCATGTTCGCGATTACCGCTGAAGCTCCAGCCGCGCCGCCTACAAAAAAATACAGAGGCACTTCCGGATTCCACTGCGGTTCCTTGAGCAGCGGCACTCCGTAATAGCCGGTCGTCGGCGAGGCTTGCGGAAACGGCGCTCCCTCCGGCGACACTCCTTTTCCTGCAACCATGCCGGCTTGCGCGGCTTCGCGACGCAAAGCTGTCAACCGTCGTTCGCTTTGTGAATTTGGAATCCGTCCAGGCAGTTCAGGCAAGGGAACTCGGCTCATCGTTTGCCTCCCAGAAAGGCCAGCAGCGTTGCACCAAGCATTGCTCCAGCCGCTATAGCAGCAGACTGCCATGCCTTCTTCAAGTAGGTAGTGGGGACCTCAGGATTCGGCGGCAGATTGTATGTGCGCGGATCGCCGCGCAGCAAAAACAGTGAATGTATTCCTTTAACACTGGTTTCAACTGGATCGTAAACAACTGCGTCGGTAACGCCCCGCGCTTCCAGCACTTTTAGTCGCTCATCGGCTTCGCGGCGGAAATCTTCAAGCGGCCCAAACTTAATGGATTCCGTCGGGCACGCCTTGGCGCAGGCTGGCTGCAATCCCGCGCGCTGCCGGTCAGAGCAGAACGTACACTTGAACGCGCGGCCATCATCTTCATTCTTTTCCACCACACCAAATGGGCAACTCACCACACAATACGCGCAGCCGTTGCATATATCGGGCTGGATGAACACCGCCCCAAACTCCATGCGTACAATTGCGCCGGTGGGGCATGCCTCCAGGCAGCCGGCCACTTCGCAATGCTTGCATACGTCGGAAGAGAAGCTCCATGCCGGCAGTTGCTCTGCGGCGTTGCCGCCGTGCCCGATCTCCGGAGTATTCTCCACAAACTTTACATGCCGCCACGTGGAATGCCCCACGGCCATGGTGTTGTCATAGGAATTTCCACTCCATTCAAAACCATCTTCACCAAGCTGGTTCCATTCCTTGCACGCCACCTCACAGGCCTTGCAGCCGATGCACAGCGTGGAATCCGTCAAAAATGCAGTTGTGCTCATGCCGCCCTCCGCAGGTCCTGTCTCCAGATTTTCAAGGCTTGTGCGCCCCTCGGCACGCGTCCCGGATGCGCGTTGCACACCAGCGCTTTGGTTTCCATGATGCGCACGTTTGGTTCTTCGGAAATTGACAGCAGATCGTTGGGCACGTCGCCCGTGACCAGGCCCTTGTATCCGAATTGATAAGGCAGGCAAATCGTGTGCCTGATCTTTCCATCGATTACCAGTGGCTGGTTCCGCTCCGTGATCAGCGCGCGGGCTTCTAGAATTCCGCGCATGGTGGTAACGGTGAGAAACTCTCCCGTTCGTACTCCGATCTCTTCCGCTAACTGTGGTGAGATTTCCGCGAACAACTCAGGTTGCAGTTCCGCCAGATGCGGCAGATACCGGCTCATTCCTCCGCCGGTGTGATGCTCGGTCAGCCGATACGTGCTCAGCAGATAAGGGAAGCGCTCGTCGCCGGCAGGGAAAGCGTAAGCATTGTCCGCGCGTTCTTTCTTTTGTACCGCCGGATTTGTGCTGTGCTCCGGATAAAGCGGATTGTTGACAATGCTTTCCAGAGGCTCATAGTGCGTCGGCAGAGGACCATCTTTCAGTCCGCTGGAAACCCAGATCCATCCCACGCCGTCAGGATGCATGATGAAAGGCTTGTCGCCCGCAATCGCGTCATCACCCTTCGCGCCTTTTTCTGGCCGATAGTCTGGCGCCTTATCTTGTGTGAAGTCGGGAGTATCGTGCCCAGTCCACTTTTTTTGCTCGGCGTCCCACCACACCAGCGCTTTGCGCTCACTCCACGGCTTCCCGTCCGGACGCGCGGAGGCCCGGTTATATAAAATCCGCCGATCGCTTGGCCAGGCGTAGCCCCATCCGTGGCCGTAGCGGCCCTTGGGCTCGCGCTTGCGTGCCTTGTTTTCTGTTGGAGAGGGCATTACCCCGGAATAGATCCAGCAGCCGCAGGCCGTGGAACCATCGCTCTTTAATTCTTTATAGCCAGACACAAGTGTTCGATCGCTCACCTTATAACCATTGATTTCGCCGACGATCTCCTCGACGTTGGGCTCGGCTTGTGGGCCGCGCGTCCCGTAGTCCCACGTGAGCGCGTTCAACGCGGCATTGCGCGAGCTTTGTTCCGCGGCGGCTTTGGCCTTTAATCTTTTACCCAGGTGATACATGAACCATGTTTCACTGCGACAATCCTCGGGCGGATCCACGGCTTTTTCGTGATACTGCAACAGGCGTTGCGTGTTGGTAAAACTTCCGTCCTTCTCGGCATGTCCAGCTGCGGGAAGAAAGAATATCTCTGTTCCGATCTTCTTTGGATCGAGTTCGCCCCGTTCTACCTCTGGCGAGTCTTTCCAGAATGCGGCGGTCTCGGTCTCCACAAAGTCGCGGACGACAAGCCACTTCAGATTGGCCAGAGCGGAGCGCTCCAGCCGTCCATTGGCCGCTCCGACCGCGGGATTCTGGCCCATCACAAACAGTCCTTCCAGTTTGCCATCGGCCATATCGAGCCAGTAACCGTATTCTGAATGGTCGCCGGTAACGCGTGGCAGGAAGTTAAAACCAAATTCATTTTCGGCTGTGGCGGCCTCTCCGTACCAGGCTTTGAGCAGGCTGACGGCATACTTATCAAAGTTGTGCCACCAGCCTGTTCCAGACGTGTGTTTTTTCAAATAGGCATCGAGCTTCTGTGAATCTGCCTCAAAAAACGGCATCGGTAGATAGCCGGGAAGAATGTCGTAAAGAGTGGGGATGTCGGTTGAGCCCTGGATTGACGAATGGCCGCGCAGTGCCAGTACTCCTCCGCCCGGACGCCCAGTGTTTCCCAGCAGAAGTTGCAGGATCGCTGCCGCCCGAATGATCTGCGGCCCTTTGGAATGCTGTGTCCAGCCGACGGCGTAACAAATCGCTCCCGTTTTTTCCGGACCTGAAGCTGATGTGTAAACCTCCGCAATTTCCAGAAATTTTTCTTTCGGAATGCCACAAGAGCGCTCAACCAGCTCCGGCGTGTAGCGCGCAAAATGTTTTTTCAGCACCTGAAAAACGCAGCGCGGATTTTCCAGGCTGGGATCGTTCTTATGCTCGCCCAAGTCACCCGCTTCGCCGCCGCGATCTTTGCCATGCCCACCGCCATATTGTGAGTGTCCGGCAAACGGTCCTGGCCCTTCCTTGGAGGGAGAGCCGTCATAGAGCCACGTTGTGGGATCGTATTGCTTTTCTTCCTGGTTCCAGCCGGAAAATATTCCGCCCAGATCTTCGGTATCGCGAAGGTCCTCACGCAACAGCGTGGATGCATTGGTGTAATGGACTACATATTCAAGAAAATATTTCTCATGGTCGATGACATACTTGATCAATGCGCCCAGAAAAATAATGTCTGACCCAGGCCGCAAAGGCAGCCAGTAATCCGCCATCGCCGAAGTGCGGCTGTAACGCGGATCAACATGAATTACTTTTGCGCCTTTCTCGCGCGCTTCCATCACCCACTGGAACCCGACCGGGTGGTTTTCCGCCATCGACGATCCCATGATCAGAATGGCGTCAGAGTATTGCAGGTCTTGTTGCGCTGTGGTTGCTCCGCCCCGCCCGTACGATGTGCCCAGACCGGGCACCGTGGAGCTGTGTCATATTCGGGCCTGATTGCTGATGCACACCATGCCCAGGCCGCCGGTAAACATTTTTTTGATCAGATAATTTTCTTCGTTGTCCAGCGTTGCGCCGCCCAGATGGGCAATCGCCTTGGTCTGCATCAGGGTTTGTCCGTCCTGCTTTTCAACAAACGATCCTTCGCGCGCCTTCCATACTCGATCAGCGATCATGTCCATCGCCGTTTCCAGATCCAGGCTTTCCCACTTTTTGCTGAACGGTTTCCGGTATTTCACTTTCAACTCGCGATTCGGATGGGTTAGAAGCTCAAAGCTATCAGCTCCCTTGGGGCAGAGCCGTCCACGAGAGATGGGAGACTCGGGATCGCCTTCAATCGAAACCAGCTTGTTGTTCTTGTGATAAATGAGTTGCCCGCAACCGACGCCGCAGTAAGGGCAGACAGAGCGCGCTACCTCCGCGCCCTGGGTCCGGGGACCAAGATTGCGGGTCCTGCCAGACATGGCTTCCGCACCGGTTCCGTCTCCGCCTGTCTTGATTTGTTTCACAACTGGCCAGCGCGCAAGCAGCTCCTTGAATGACACGTTGAATCTCCCTCTCAGGATTGTGACGGAAGGTTTCAGGTGCGGGTTGCCCCGTGGCGTCCAGACCCCGCTGACTGTATATAAGATGGGGAATGCCGCAGATTTCGCAGATGGGCGCAGATAGGAAAATTTGCCGCGAATTAACGCGAAACACGCGAATAGAATTTTAGTTTCCTGTGATCCTCATCACACTCTGGGCAGCCCCTTCCATTTAAAGTCATACTTTTGTAAACATGCGCCTTCAGGAATAATGTTTCTCCTGGATATTTCGGGTGTACCATACCCAGTTTTGCCAGAGAGAGGAAACGGACGTATGAGAATTGCGGTTCCACGGGAGCAGCAGCAGGGTGAAGCCCGGGTGGCGTTGACGCCGGAGTCAGTGAAAAAGCTGGTGGCTGCCGGCGCGGAGATTGGCGTTGAAACCGGTGCGGGCGTTCGCGCCGGATTTCCGGACGCGGACTATCAGACCGCCGGCGCCAGCTTGATGTCGCGCGCAGATCTGCTGCCGGAAGCCGATATCTGGGCCGTCGTGAATCGGCCTGAGCCTGGCGACTTTGCCAACTTAAAGCAAGGCGCTGTTGTAATAGGCTTTCTGAAGCCGCTGGACGAGCCCGCCGCGCTGGAGCCGATTATCTCTCGCAAGCTCACGGCATTTGCCATGGAGCTGGTTCCGCGCTCCACGCGCGCTCAATCCATGGACGCGCTCTCTTCCATGGCTACGGTAGCGGGTTACAAAGCCGTCCTGCTTGCCGCTGCGCGTTTGCCGCGCATGTTTCCTATGCTCATGACGGCCGCCGGCACCGTGCCTCCGGCA
>JBARNL010000570.1:0-10275 GCA_049802955.1 Candidatus Angelobacter sp. | reverse complement strand
GGTCAATCTGCAGTTGTGACACGCCTGCCAGCTTGGCAATCTTACCGCTTACCTGGCTGCTAATGCCCGAAGCCAGCAGTGATTGGGCGCCCATCGCGCTTGTCGGGCTAGGGGTCGGATTTGCCGCCGCTGATTCCACGGTTTTTCCTGTGGCCACCAGGTTAATGATGTCCACCGGCGGCAATGCCGGATCTGAGGTGTACGTAGTTTGCAGCCGTTCCACCGGCCCATTCAACGCCAGTGTGATGTTGTATTGATCGATCGTGGTTTTCACCTGAATGTTCAGCACCGGTTCGGTGCGTACCGGATTCAGGAAGTCGATGGTTCCGTGATCAACCTGATACCGGTTGCCGGCCAGAAAGAACTCGCCGCCGGTAAGGTTTGCGCGACCTAGAATTACCGGATCTGCGGCCGTGCCCACCACGCGCAAGTTAGCGTCTCCCTTCACGCTTACTTGGCTGCTCACTAGGTTCATCTGGCTGGTGGATTGAACCGTGATGTTCAGTTTCATCCCCTGCGTAAATGATCCGGGAGTTCCACTGTCGCTGGCCGCGCCGCCGCTGAACTGGCTGGTAAATGTACTCATATCGAAGTCGGGCGTAAATGAGACGCGCTGAATTTTCACCTGCCCGCCCAATTGTGAAGCCTGCGGACTTCCGGTAAGAGCAAGGTTGGAGCTTATAATCGCACGCACACCTTCCGGATAGCGCACTCGAATATTGTTGGCTGAGAGCCCTAGCTGGAACTGGATTGACGGACGGTAAGCCACCGTGCCGGTAGCATTAATGGCGCCTCCGCCCATCTGCCCTTCAAAGCTGCTGATTTCCAGCCGTGACTGGGTCACGTTGATCACGCCATTCGCGTGGTCCAGGCCAACGGGCGAATCCATGGTGTGCAGGTTGGCATTCATAATCTTGATCTGGCCATTCAAATTCGCGCCCGGACCATAACGCTTTGAATCAATATCAAATTGCAACTGGCCGGAGCTGGTAATGTCCGGCACAAGCATTTGCGCAATTCCCAGATCAACGTTGCCTTTCACCAGGAATGATGCGGCTTTGGGAGTAGTCATCGGCACTACTCCTTGCGCGTCAATACTCGTGCCAGTGCCGCGGATTGAAGTGGGCTGCAGCGTCGCGGTGCCATTCTTGTAGTCTGCGATGATCGGTTTTGCTGCCGCTAGTTGGAACTGCCTGTAATGCACATCCAGGTTCGGGATTTCCAGGTGCGCTTCCACACGGTTCTTGTCCGCCAGCGGCCCGCGCACTGTTGCGTGCAATTCCGTCTGCCCAGAGAGATCTGCCGCCTGCGCGGGAGCATACAGCGCAACCAGCGGCTGGAAATTAATCTTTCCGCTATCCAGATGGATGTCCGCCATATAGGGCGTCTCAATTCCTACCGTGCCGCGCGTCTTAAGAAAGACTTTGGCTATATCCGAATCGAGCGCAATTGAAGCCACATGATTTTGCACCGTGGTTTGGAACTTCAGCCCCTGCACGGTCTGCTTTTGTATCTGCAATTGCGGTACATCGATGGTCGCCTGCAGCTGCGGATTTTTCACCGTGCCTTTTCCGCTTACGTTCAGGTTCACGCCTCCGGCAATCTGCATGTTGCGCTGAATCACAGTCTGTAGTTTTTCCAGCCGGAAATTCTGCGACTGCACGCGCGCGTCGTATCCCTCGGTACGGGGGAAATAATTTACATCAGCCCGCGCTGTTCCGGCCGGCATCTGCACCGTCAGATTTGCTTTTACGGTGTTTCCATCGCCCTCAAACTTCACGTTCAGATTTCGGATCGGCTCAGTCGAGACTTTCGCTTTCGTAACCGTAAGCGTCCCCTGACCCACAGGATTCAATTGCGACCCATGCACTGAAACATTGAGCGCCAGCGTGCCGCTCACGGGATAAGTCTTGTTGGCCAGCCGCTCCAGATCGGCAATAGAAATTTGCGAGCCGGAAATATTCGCGGTTATCGGACTGGAGGGTGTATAGGCCCACTTCTTCAGCCTGGCTTGCGCGCTGAAGTTGATGCGGCCCTGTGGCACCGCTTCCAGATCGCCGTTGCTCAACGTCACCTGGGATGGATTGGCGGCAAAAGCCGTGTGCATAACTTTCCATGAGCTGCCTTTTACCCGGAAGTTGCGCGCGTCCATCTGGCCGTTGATCTGCGGCGCCGTAAGCGATCCACGCACGGTCGCATTCACGTTGGCTGTGCCGTAGAGTCCCAGTGGCTCCGCGGCAGGCTGTCCGGGTGCTGGTTTCTGCAATGCCGCCGACAATGTCTCAAGTTCATGCAAGTCATTGGACCGCAGCACAACCTGCAATTGCGAATGATCGCTGATCTTTCCATTCAGGTTGACGCTGGTTTGCGGCGTTCGAATATAACTGTTGGTCAACGCCAACTGCTTGTGTGCTCCCGCATAATCGGCGTGGATTACGCCCTTCAGCGGTGTTGCCTGACTTTGGCCAATGCTGGCGTTGACCGTGGCATCGCTATGAGCCACTAGGTTGTCGAGCGTCTTGGCCCAATGTGCATTGGCATCCGCATCAACGCTTCCGCTCAAATGCGCCTGCCGCATTGAAGTGTTGTGCGTCGCAGTCTGTGCCTGGTCCAGTGACAAACCTTTTATCGAAGCCTGCAACTGCGCGATCGAGGCTCCCGCAACATCCTTGATCGTCAGCTTGCCAGTCAGCGTGCCGCCCAATACGCGAGCACGAATGTCATTCACTTCGGCATTGCCGCCGGAAACTTTGTAGCGCGCATAAAGATCGCGGACCCCGGTCTGCAAGCTTGGCGTTTTCACATTGAGCCCTGGGCTGCTGACGTTCCCGGCGACAGACACCGTCTCCAGCATGGGCCGGTTCGGATCGGCCTGGTACTTCACTTCTCCCGTCAGCCTTACCGTCCCGCCGGGAAGTGAGGGATCTTTCAGTATCCGTTTGAAATCGTTTGTGACAAGCGTCGCTTCATATCCTCCTGTGGCCTCCATGTTCGGCGAGCTGTAATCATTCACCGTCGCATTCAACGCAATGCGCGACTCGCCCGCAGTAAGGTCGAGCCTATCCAGCATGAATTGTTGCTGCGTTACGCCGAATTTCGCCTGCAAGTTGTGCTCTAAGGGCGCATATTTTCCATATACAATTTTCCCTGTGTTGTAGCCAAGCTCGCCGGAATATTTCTTCTGTGCCGGATCATAGTTTGCGCTGACAGCAAAGTTATGCAGGTCAGCTTCCAGCGGCGCCTTCTGGTCGTTGTAATAAATTTCGCCGTTATTCAGGCGTAGTTCCCTTATCGCCAGGTCAAAAACGTTCATCTTGCTGCTGCTGGTGCTTTTCTTCTCTGGTTTGGGCAGGTTGTTCTCACCCGCCTTGTTCACGGCCATGCGCACCACCGGATGGTCCACAATAATATCGCGCACGTGCCATTTGCGGTTCAGCAAGGAATCAATTGTCAGCCCCACCTGCAAATGGTCCACGGCCATCAACGGCTTGCTGGGATCGGGTTCCGTGCCATGCACCACAACGTTATAGAGATCCAGGCCCAAATTCGAAAGCCTCAGGTTGAAGTCTCGGACTTCCAGCCGCGCGCCGGTCGACTCTTGAACGCTTTTCTCCACCCTGGCCAGAATGCTGTGCCTAAAGCCTTCATTGTGGTTGAGCAAAAGCACCAGCGTCACTACCGTGCCCACTAGCAGCACAATGATCGCCGCCAGACTCCATAGAACAATCTTTTTCCACTTCTTCACTGATTCACCCTTTTCAATGTCTCACCTTCTCAAAACCCACCCTTTTCAGAAGCTCACCTTTTTCAGAATGCCTGTCCCAGGGTTAGAAAGAACTGGTATGTCTTCACTCCGGGCGGCGCATTCAGCAGATGCCCAATATCGATACGGACGGGTCCTACCGGCGTTTTATAGCGGAACCCGAATCCGACGGTGTGCGTAAGGTCGGAAGCCACGTTCTTAAAACTCACATTGGAATAAACATTGCCGGCGTCATAAAACACTGCGCCGCCCAGAGTCCCGCCCACAAAGGGAGCGGAAATGCCCAAGGGGAAGCGCAACTCGGAATTCAAGATCACAAGCTGCTTACCGCCCACCGGCACTGAAATTTTTTCGCCGCAGTTCGGATTATCTGAGGGACATACAAGGACCTGCCGTTGTGGACCAGCGCCGTTCAAGCTGAAGCCGCGTAGCGTGCTGCCGCCGCCAGAGAAAAAGCTTTCGCTGATAGGAATGTGCGCGCCTCCAAATGCATGCTCCATGCCCAGTCTTAGGCTATTGGCCCACACCAGCGACGAATCGCTCGTCAATGACTTGTAATAAGCCGTCTGTCCCAGAAATCTCCCAAAGCTTGTGCTCGACCCCAAAAAGCCTGGGTTCATATCCAGTTGGAAACTCTCATAAATTCCTTTATGCGCATCCAGCGCGTTGTCGCGTGAATCGCGGCTGAAGGACGCGGAAAGCGATGACAGCCGTACGTTCTGGTCTTCCGGCAGCACCAGGTCTGGTATCGCGATGTTCGAAAGGTTCGTGCGGCGAAAATCGTAACGGAAGATCACGGACTTTTGCCGGTCCTTATCCAGATAATGCTGGAATTGCCATCCCGCTCCGCCCAGGCGCGCGGTAAAAATAGGATTTTCGCTCGTTCGTTCGCCGGAAAGGGTTACGGTGGAACTCCAGCCGGTATTCCAGATCGTCGGGTTGGCCCAGCTTGCCGACCCGCGCTGGTCCAGCCTTCCACCAAATGCTGACAGCGTTACTGTTTCCGCGCGGCCCCGAAAATTCCTTCGCGTGTACTCAACCGATCCTTCAGGCCCCCAGAACGTTTTCTGGCTGGTGGCAAATTTCGTTGGCAGACCTATCGGCGGAAGTCCCGGCAAAGCAATCGTTCCGCTGGGTATGCTTCCTCCGCGATTGATGACCTGAAAGCCAAATCCATAAGCAATGGTGTTGCGCTTTGATTCGTGCAGTTTTACCAGCACAGCCGCGTTCGGATCGTCGGTGATCGGCGCGCGCGTATCCACACTGGCCCAGTCAAATACGCCAAGCGTGTATAGCTGGCTTTCACCACGTAGCAGGGCCGTCTCGCTCAACGGTTTATTGACTTTGATATTCGCATTCCGCGCAATGATTTCCGGACGCGTATGCTGCGCTCCCACAGGGTCCACGCTGGCCGTATGCACCTGCGGCCCTTCGTCCACTTGGTACACCACATTCACATGGTGCGGATCACTTTTCGTATGTTCCACCTTCGATTTGAACGTTACATTCAAATAACCCTTGTCCAGGTAGGTTGCCATGATCTGGTCGCGGTCTTTGGTGAGCAACTGCGTGGAATAGGGCTTCCCCGGCTCCAGGTTCATGCCTTTAGGGGCAAGTTCCTGTTGCGTGACCGATTTGTTGCCCTCAATTTGCAATGACTGAACAACTTCGCGCACGCCTTCTTCCACCTGGAACGCAAGTTGCAGCTCGTTGTCCTTGTTCACCACCTTCGGCGTGACTTTCACCTGGCTGTATCCGGCGCCGCGATACAGGCTTTCAATGTTCTTCACGCTCTTGCGCAACAATTGTTCGCTGTATTTCCCGTGTGAAAGCGGGTTCCACGCGGTACGCTTGGTAACCAGCACGTGCGACTTCAGGTCTTTATCGGAAAAATGATCGTTGCCGTGAAACTCTATTGACTCCACCTTGCCGCGTGGGCCTTTATTGATTTGATACAACACGGTCACGCCGCCAGATGGGTCTCTTTGAATCTTGCTCTGGACTTTAGCGTCAAAAAAACCTTTTGCCTGGAAGTAAGACGTCAGGTCCTGTGCGCCTTCATTCACCAGATCTGGATCAACGGCATTTTCCTGGTACATGGGGATAAGCTTTTTCTGGGTGCGTCCCCACACGTGCGCTCCAGCCAGCTTGATCTCGATTCTCGGCCGTTTGGTTATGTCGTACCTGATATCAGTCCGGTTGGTTTCTGGGTTATAAAGTGTTGAAACAAGCTTCACTCTTGCTGCAAGATAGTGTTGGCTTCCCAATTTCTGCTGCAAAAGTGCGGTCGCCGCCGTCAACCTCTTCAGCGAATATTGTTTGCCGGGCTTAATGTACGCGCCCTTGATCCGCGCCCTAATGGAGCGAAGGCTGTCATTCAGTGTTTTTGTTTCTTGCTCTGAAACTCCGGCCAGAATCACATTTCCAAATTTCGCCCGGCGTTTCAGGTTAATGACATATTCCACGTTGACCACACGGTGGGCCTCGTCTGTTTGCATCTTCGGTTCAACCGTGGCCATGAAGAAGCCGGTGCGATGAAAAAATTCCAGCAAGTTCGATTCCGCCTCTTCCACTTTTTCCTGCGTGAAGGGCTCCTGCTTGGAATACCCGGAAACTTCCAGAAGGCGTGTATAAGAAAAAACCTTCTCAGCCTTGGGAAACGTATAAACGCCAAAATAGTAGGCCGGCTTCAAAATGAAGACCACGGTCACTCCCTCGGCTGCCGGCGTCACCTCAACACCCACATCTTTGACGTCCCCAGATTTTTTTAGCGCCGCGACGGTTTCATCTACCTTGGCCTGGGAGTATGGCGCATTCTCAGGCTGGGCGATCAAGGCTTGCAGCCTGCGCGGGGTACCATCGGGCTGCCCCGCCAGCTGCACTGACGAGACGCGCTGCCCTTCATAAGAGAACGCCGCTGACGTAGCTTCGATCTGCTGCGAGTGAAGCTTGGGCGCGAGCGAAGCCAGTCCTGCTGCCGCCACCAGAATTGAAGTGCCGATCCATCTCCGAAAGTTTTTCATTGCACGTGAAGGTCTGCCATTCTGCGCGGTCAGGGATACCGCAACTCTGCCAGCAACTCTATTTGGTTAGAGTAGAGAGAAAGAGTTCTCGTTGCTCCCTCTGGGAGAACTGCCGCAAAGCTGCGTGATTTGCATTGAGGCAGAGCTGCTGTTTACAGAATGTGCGCATCGGCAGAGTTGCCGGCTGCGTTTTGCACGCGTTTGAGCAGAGTTGCTCTTCGAAATTCTCTTTCAGCAGAGCTGCTGGTTATCCAGTTTCCGTCGCAGCACTGCATGCGGCGTGTCAACTCCCTTGTTGCGCCCATGCATCCAATCACACAAGAGGCCGGACTCGCGTCGGGCCGGGGAGATAAGAATGCTTTGGACGATTTTTGCCATTCTGCTGCTTCTATGGCTGTTGGGTTGGGGATTTCACATCGCCGGAAGCTTGATTCACTTGGTTCTTGTAATTGCCATTGTGGTATTGCTGATTCAGGTCATTACAGGGCGCAGAGCGGCTGTTTGATTGCATTCGCACGGCTATCGGGACACTTCTGGTTTGGTTTCCGCCGAAGTGCGGCCATGGCGTTGTTCAGTGCGAATTCTCCAGCGCGGCCAGCTTTTGGTCGATTTCGCTCAAAGCCTGCTGCAAAGATTTGGTGTAACGCTCATTGGTCGAAGCTTCAATTTGATGCACGATATAAGCGCGGGAAAGTTTCAAAACATCGCGCTCGTGCCGGGCTTTCTTCTCGCCGTCAGTAAGCGGCGGCTTTGACCCTTGGGCCGCGCCATTTTGGGCAGTTTCCATTTGCGCTTCAATCGATTTGCTTTCCCAACCTCTCGCCATATTCTTTAATTATAAGGATATTGCACGTATTCCGAGCTGCTTCTCCTCCCAGAATTTATAATCCACGCACAATGATTAAACGCTTTCTGATTGCGGCTTGCGCTGTGGCTTTGCTGTGCGGCATCGCCCTTGCCCAAACTCAAACCGCGCTTTCACCGGAACATCAGGCTGCCCGCGATATTTTTAAGCAGCTCATTGAAATCAACACTACTGATACGCCGGCCGGCAATGTAACCACGGCGGCAGAAGCAATGGCTGCTCGCTTTCGGGCCGCGGGCTTCGCCGCAGAAGATATTCACGTTGATGGCCCGCTTCCCAACAAGAAAAACCTTGTCGTTCGCCTGCACGGACGCGGCGCGGGCAAGCCCATACTGTTTATCGCCCATCTCGACGTGGTACAGGCCCTGCCGCAGGATTGGTCCATGTATCCATTCAAGCTCAACGAAGTGGATGGCTTTTTCTATGGCCGCGGCACGTCTGACATCAAACAGGGCGACACCATCCTGGTCGCTAATTTTATCCGCTTAAAGAAAGAGGGTTGGGTCCCCGCGCGTGACCTCATCCTGGCGCTCACGGCGGACGAAGAGGGCGGCGACTCCAATGGCGCGCAATGGCTTGCCAAAAATCATCGCGACTGGATCGATGCCGAATACTGCATCAACACCGATGCCGGCGATTTCCAAACTAAAAAAGGCAAGCGCATGCTGTTGGGCATGCAGACCAGCGAAAAGAATTACGTCGATTTTCGGCTGGAAGTAAAGAGCAATGGCGGACACAGCTCGCGGCCAGTGAAAGACAATGCCATCTATCATTTGTCAGAGGGGCTGGCCCGGCTGGCCGATTTCGACTTTCCTGTGAGTCTTAACGAGACCACTCGCGGATATTTTGAGCGCACCGCCTCGCTGGAATCTCCAGCGACCGGCGTAGACTTTCGCGCAGTCGCCGGTTCCGACCATACTAAAGCGGAAGAAGCCGCCAACCGCCTGAGCCAATCGGCATTCTTCAATGCACTTCTGCGAACCACCTGCGTGGCTACGCGTCTTGAGGGAGGACACGCCAATAATGCGCTGCCGCAAACCGCGGCCGCCAACGTGAATTGCCGCATGCTGCCCCAGGATTCGTTACAGAATGTTCAAGAGACGCTGAAACGCGTGCTTGCGGATGATCGTATCGTTGTGAGTATATCGGGTGAAGCTGTTCCCGCGCCTGCTTCCGTCATTAATCCGGTCATCGTGAGCAAGTTGCAATCGCTTAGCGCCAAATTATATGGCGGCCTTCCCGTTGTTCCTGTAATGGATACCGGAGCCAGCGATGGCAAGTACCTGCGAATTGCGGGTATTCCCACCTATGGAGTTCCCGGAGTTTTTGAAGATGTGGACGATGTGCGCGCGCACGGGAAAGACGAACGCATTGGCGTTAAAGATTTTTATGATGGCGTGGACTTCTATTATGAATTCATCAAATCTATGGGAGCACAGTAGTCGCGATGGAAGCTGGCCGAATCGAAGGAGAGCTGATGTCAGCTCTAGTAAATGACGCCGACGCCATTACCGTTCGGCGCAGTGAGCTCGCCTGTCCCGCGCATTCTCTCAAGATGATGGCGAAGGCTGCGGCCAGCGAAGCGGATGAAGTCGTTTTCGACCTGGAAGATGGCTGTGCTCCTTCGCAAAAAGTCGCCGCGCGCAAGACGCTGGTTGAAGCCTTCGCCACGCTCGATTTCCATGGCAAGATTCGCGCCTTCCGCCCGAACGGCATTCACACAAAGTTTTTCTATCGTGACGTCATCGATGTCGTCGAAGCGGCTGGCAGAAACATTGATGTCGTGATAATCCCCAAAGTGCAGGATGCAGCCGACGCGATCTTCGCGGACCGCCTGCTTACGCAGATTGAGCAGAACATCGGGCTTACTGTTGGAAGTATCCGGCTGGAAGTATTGATTGAGAGCGCGAAAGGCTTGCTCCATGCCGAGCAGATTGCAGTATCAACACCGCGATTGGCTGGTTTGATTTTCGGCGTGGTGGACTATGCCGGCAACATCGGCGCGCGCGATGCCGTGCGCGAGCAGTTTGCGCTCTACCATTATCCCAAAGCCAAGACCGTGGCCGCTGCACGTGCCGCCGGCATTGACGTTGTTGATGGCGTCACGCTCCAATTTCGCGATTTACAGCAGTGCGAACACGATGCGCGTTCCGCCGCGCAGATGGGCTTCGACGGCAAATGGGCCATTCACCCTGACCAAGTGCCTGTCATTAACCGGGCCTTCACTCCTTCAGCGGAAGAAATTAGCCGGGCACGGGAAATCATTGATCTTTATGAACGCGCTGACGTCAATTCCGGTCTTGGCGCGGTGGTTCACAAAGATGAAATGGTGGATGCCGCCAGCTTGCCGGTTGAACGTAAGAAGCTGGCAATCGCCAGAAAAATAGGTTTACTGTAAAGAGCAGTCGCGATCAGGCCAACCGTTCATGGCTACTACAAACAATACCGGCCTGCACCAGGAACTGAAAACCGCAGTCGCCGAGCTGTGCCGCAATTTTCCGGACACTTACTGGCGCGAACTCGATAGCCAGCGCGCGTATCCTGAAGCTTTTCTCCAGGCGCTCACCCAGGCCGGTTACATGGCCACGCTGATCCCGGAAGAATACGGCGGCGCTGGGCTGGGA
>JBARNL010000569.1:0-1961 GCA_049802955.1 Candidatus Angelobacter sp. | reverse complement strand
GGGCTGGACAAGTGGTTTGACGAACAACTCCATCCGGAAAAGATTGATGACGGCGCGCTGGAATCCCGGCTTGCGCCTTTCCGCACTTTGAAGATGAGCACCAAAGAGATGGTGGAAAACTTTCCTCCACCACAGGTGCTGAAAGCCATTGAAAATGGACGCATGTCCATGCCGCACGATCCCGCCAAAAAAGCTGTTTATGAATCGCGCATGGCGGCTTACCAGCAGCGCCAGCAGAATAAACAAGATAAAGCGGGGGCCAGCAATAACGCTGCCGCCGATCCTGAAATGACGACCCCCAAGGCCCAGCCAACCTCAGTCACACAAAGCGCTGCCGATTCCAAAGATCCATCACAGGAAATTTCCGCTGGGAATGATCCTGCGGCCACGGTCGATCAGCGCAAGCAACGGAAAACTCGTGAAGACGCCATGTACGCCGATCTTGATACAGACCAGATTTTGAAATTGCCGCCCGACGATCGTTACCAAGCCATCCTGAAAATGCCTGTCGATGAACGGCTGGCCTTGGCAAAGACGTACAAAGGCCCACGAGCCATGCAGCTCGTCGATGACATGAAGCCGGAGCAGCGCGAGACGGTGGAGGCAATGATCCAGCCGCAGGCCGTGCTGGGCGAGTTGGCTGAAGCCAAGCTGCTGCGCGCCATCTACAGCAACCGGCAGCTTGATGAAGTGATGACGGATTTCTGGTTCAATCACTTCAATGTTTTCATCGGCAAAGGCCCGGACCGTTACATGGTGAGCAGTTATGAGCGTGACGTGATTCGTCCACACGCGCTGGGCAAGTTCAAAGATAT
The DNA here is from genome assembly GCA_049802955.1 of Candidatus Angelobacter sp. Lineage (GTDB taxonomy): Bacteria > Acidobacteriota > Terriglobia > Terriglobales > Acidobacteriaceae > Angelobacter. The sequence goes on along the minus strand of JBARNL010000569.1, from coordinate 1,146 downwards.
TTTGGAAGCCACGGCCAAGAGTCCCGCCATGCTTTTCTATCTGGATAACTGGCAGAGCGTTGGTCCGAATTCTGAGCTGGCGCTATATGGGCCGCAACGACGCGGCGCGCGCGGGCGTTTTCCGCGTCCTCGACCGCAAGCCAAGAACCGCCCCAGCGGGCTGAATGAAAATTACGCGCGTGAAATCATGGAGCTACACACGCTTGGCGTAGACGGCGGCTACACGCAAAAAGACGTTACGGAACTCGCCAAGGTGCTTACTGGCTGGACGCTTGAGAAACCGCAACTGGGCGGCGGCTTCAAGTTTAATGAGCGCGCGCACGAGCCGGGGAATAAATACGTCCTGGGACGCAAGATTGGCGAGCATGGAGAAAAAGAAGGCGAGGAGATGCTGGACGTGCTGGCGCATCATCCTTCGACCGCCAAATTTATTTCGCGCAAGCTGGCCATGCGTTTTGTTTCCGACAATCCGCCCCAGAGCCTGGTGGACCGCATGGCGGAGACATTTTTGAAGAAGGATGGAGACATTCGCGAAGTGCTGCGCACCATGTTCCACTCGCCTGAATTCTGGGCCGCCGACGCTTACCGCGCAAAGATGAAAACGCCGTTTGAATTTGTGGCTTCGGCCGCGCGCGCCTCCGGCGCAGATATTCAGAATGCGCTGCCGCTGGTAGGCACACTCAATCGCATGGGCATGCCGCTTTACGCCATGCAGCCGCCAACAGGATATTCCATGAAAGCGGAAGCGTGGGTGAACTCATCGGCACTGCTCAACCGTATGAACTTTGCATTGCAGTTAGCTTCGGGCAAGCTGCCGGGAACCTCGCTCGATCCGCAAGCGCTGATCCCCGGACCTGCGCCGGCTGATTCACAGGCCGCACTTGCCGCGCTGGAGCAATCCATATTGGCAGGCGATGTCTCATCGCAGACCCATGCCGTAATACAGAAACAATTAGGCGATCCGCAGATTTCCCAGCGCAGGCTGGACGATGCGGACAAGAAACCAAATTACGGGGCGATCGCTGGTCTGATTATGGGCTCGCCGGAATTTCAGAGAAGATAGCAGTTAGCCATTAGCCATTAGCCATTAGCCATTCGCTATTAGCGTTGTTTTTTAGACACGGCTAAAGGCAAGAAGGGCAAGCA
>JBARNL010000568.1:0-1538 GCA_049802955.1 Candidatus Angelobacter sp. | reverse complement strand
CCAGCATACCCACCCAGGCCGCCATCGCCATGGGATGCAGATAGAGTGCGCTCACAGGCGCTTGCGCGACTGCGGCATGGCTTCCCAGCGCAGCCATGGTCCAGTGCGCCAGCTTGAAGATCAGCGGGAAGCCCAGCAGCATGCTCCCATTGGCTGCATTGGCGGAAGCAGCCGATGCAGCAGCGGCTGCGGCAGCATCGCCGGTAAGCAGCTTTGAAGCAAGCAAGCCATAGAACATCACCGGAACAGCGACTATAAAACCTGCAATCGGGCCGGCAATGCCAATATCGAATAGGTCAGCGCGGCTTCTGATAGGCGACTTGATGCGGATAAAAGCGCCAAGCGTGCCAATCAGCGTGGGCGCGGGAATAAAAAATGGCAGCGTGGCAAAAACTTTTCGTCGCACGCAATAGACGTAGTGTCCCAGCTCATGCGCGGTAAGAATTCCAACCAGAGACAGAGAAAAGGGAAGTCCCAGAATCAGCCGATGCCAATCCTGCAAAGCCCATTGCCACGGCCAGTAATCCAGATCGTCGGAAAAGAGGCCAAGGTTGCGGTTGAACGTATCCTGCATGTGCGCGCCTATACAGAGCGTGGTAAAGATGGTTGCAACAAACAGCAGCGCGTGCAGCCAGTAACGCCGTTTTGGCCGATGAACCATAACGACGGTTAACTCTCGCCGTTCAGGATCAAATACGTGGTATTCCTGCGAAAGAGGCTGGATGTCCGACATGAAACGAATAGCCCTGGAACTCAAAGCTGCCGCGTGGGAAAGCGGGTCAACTGCTTAGTCGATGGACTGCAACTCCTTTCCCGGCTTAAAGCGCACGGCTTTTCCGGGAGGAATATTCACTTCCGCGCCGGTGCGCGGGTTGCGGCCAATACCGGTTTTGCGCGGACGCACATTAAACACGCCAAATCCGCGCAGCTCAATGCGTTCGCCCCCGGCCAGGGCCTTCTTCATGCTTTCAAAAACGGTTTCCACGGCCAGTTCGGCCTTGGTTTTGGTGATGCCGGTTTTGTTGACCACTTCGTTGATGATATCGAGCTTAATCACAGGTCAGCTCTCCTCAATTTTCCAGAAAGGGCGTAACTTGCAGATAGTATTGGACTTCTCTGCATGTTGTCAATGAAACAGTTTCACCTATAAGATGGCTTCTTTGTCGCTCCACCAAATCACCAAAACTTAAGGAACCTGGCTGCATGGCAATCAAAAGTGACCGCTGGATCCGCCGCATGGCGCAAGAGCATGGAATGATTAACCCTTTCAACGATCGCCAAGTGCGCGAAGGCGTGATTTCTTATGGCGTTTCGTCTTACGGGTACGATCTGCGCGTGGCCGACGAATTCAAGATCTTCACCAACGTCAACTCCGCCATTGTCGATCCCAAAAATTTCGACGAACGGTCATTTTTCAGCGTGCAAACGTCTTCCGTGCTGGTTCCGCCAAACTCTTTTGCCCTGGCGGGCTCAGTGGAATACTTCAAAATTCCGCGTGACGTGCTGACCATCTGCGTCGGCAAGTCCACATATGCCCA
>JBARNL010000567.1:0-4057 GCA_049802955.1 Candidatus Angelobacter sp. | reverse complement strand
CCTCTGCAGCTCCTTCGCAATCTCTTCCGGATCGGCCGTCGGATCAAACCTTACAGGATCTCCAATTCGTACCTGCACCGCATGCGGCGGCACGTAATGCTTCTTGGCAATCTTAAATGGAAACAGTCCGTCAATGCGCATGGGAATAATCGGGAGGTTCAGATGTGTGGCCAGCAGGCCAATCCCGCTGCGGAAGGGCGACATCTCACCTGTTTCCGTGCGGCGGCCCTCGGGAAAGATCACGACACTATAACCTCGATCGACCAGCTCGCCGGCAAAGCGAAAGCTCTCGCGATATTTGGCCCGTTGCGGCAGCGAGAAGACGTTAAAGAACATCGCAATCAACACATACCGCAACTGCTCCCACCAGCGCTTCAGAAAAAACCAATCTTTGGGTGGATAGCGCATGGAGCGCAGCATCTCGCCCTGCATGGCCACGCCCAGCCGGTTGCGCAGATGCATGGGCAGCGCGGCCATCAGGAACCCAATGTCGATCTGCGCAATGTGGTTGGAAATAATGACCGCGGGCCCGCGAAAATCTTTTAATCGCTCCCGGCCTATTATCTTTGGCCGCGCCATCACCATGATATAAGGCAGCGTTATGCAGTTGTAGCCCAGCACGCGAATCCAGCGCGCCAACCAGTTCTGCGCCCAGCGCGAATAAGGATAGTTGTTCGTCTTAGCTTCAGGCGCCGACTTCTTCAGCAAATTTTCCAGGTCGGCAACCGTATTGACCTGCGAAAATTCGCGATCGCCGAGATCAACCTGATAACGGCTTTCAATCGCCGCCATTAATTCCACACGGTCCAGCGAACTCAGGTTTAAATCGTTTTCCAGGTGAGCTCCCGGCTTAAGCTCTACGCGATGGCCGGCAATGTTACCGATCAACTCTTCCAGAGTTCCATCCCCGGAGTGGCCGGGTGCCCCATCCTTTCGCGTTCTTTGCGAAAGGATGGGATCTGCGCCGCTTCCATTCGCTTGATCTTCAGCAGCTCGCCGAATCAACTCCAGCTTTGGTTTCTGCGTGGACGTGCGCGGAAAATCATCATCGGGCCACACCATCCACCGGCGAATCTTCTGGAAGTCGGCCAGCGTCTGATTGGCATTTGCCACCGCCGTGCTGCCGGAGTCACCATTCCTGAGCAGCAGTACGGCGCAGGCTTCGGCATTTCCTCCCGCAGCCACGCCTACAACAACCGCGTCACGTACCTGCGGCTGCTTGCGCAGGGCTTGCTCCAGGTCTTCTGGATAAATCTTCAATCCCGCCGGCGTTACGATCACATTCTTACTGCGACCCTTGAAGTAAAGATTGCCTTCATCATCCACCGCGCCCAGATCGCCCGTGCGAAACCAGCCTTCCTCTCCCGTCACCGGCTTCAGCCCTTTGCCCTGCCAGTATTGCCGCGCTACGTTTTCTCCGCGTACCAGAATCTCTCCGGTTTGCGGATCAAGCTTCATCTCGCGGCCAGGGAGGACTTTGCCAATCGACCTGCGCCCCACTTTAAAAGGATGGTTCAGGCTGATCAAAGAACTGGTTTCCGTAAGCCCGTAGCCTTGCACCACAACATAGCCCAGGCGACGCCAGAACTCTTCCGTGTTCTGATCAAGCGCGGCACCGCCGGAAATAATGGCCCAGAACTTCCAGCCAAACAACCGGCGGATTCTTCTGAAGCGCCACCAGCGTTTCAAGAAATGCTCGTTTTCTGCGCGCACCCAATTTTTCTCGATATAGCCACCCAACTCTTCGCGCAACCTGTTTTTCAGCGACTCCACCACACGCGGCACGGCCACCAGCACAGAAACGCGTTCGCTCTTGATGGTTGTAATAATGTCGCTGGGCTTAAAGCTATCCTGAAAATGCACGGTTCCGCCAAGCAGCGCCGGAATGAACATTCCCATGAATTGGCCAAAGACGTGGCTGAGCGGCAGAAGCTCTAGAAATCGTATGGGATGAAACAGCCGTTCCGATCTTCGATACTTGGGGAACTCGCGTTCAATAGGGTCCACGCTGGCCAGGATATTGCCATGTGTCAGCACTACGCCGCGTGGCTCTGCCGTGGTGCCAGACGTAAAGACGATCTGCGCCGTATCGTCACGGCTGAACTGAACGGGAACGTAAGGCTCCGCTGATCGCTGGGCGAGTGCGTCGTTCAGGTTTTCAAGTTCCAGGTACGGAAGACCACCAGCATGTACTGCCAAAGCGCTGGCGCAGGCAATGAGCTTGGCATCCACGTCAGACATTACGCGTTGCGCGAAATCAGGCGCGGCGATCCGGTCCATTGGAACGGCCACAGCACCGCGCAACATACAGCCAAAAAATGCGCCGACCCATTCCGCACAGTTATCCCCCCACAGCATTACGCGGTCGCCCTTGCCGATGCCGCGGACTTCAAGCTCGCGGGCAAAGCGAAATGCCAGCCCGGCAAGCTGACCGTATGTCCATCGCAATGTACGGAAACCGCGACGGTATACATATGCGATCTCGCTTCCGCGCGCCAGGTGCAGTTGCGGATACTCGGCTAATGTATGCGGCATCTGTCTCTAAAATACCGATTCAGCCCACACTACGCAAAGCGGCAAAGCGCGGCTTTCTCTGAAATCCCGACCTGAGCTTGTCGAAGGGGAGGGAACCCTATTGTGCGATAGGTTTTAAAGTTACGACACAAATTTAAGCAGAGAAGATAGTTGTAGAGACGATTGCCACAGCATTGTTGCTATAGAGTTCCCTCGCTGCGCTCGGGACTTCGGAAACGCTACGTACTGTAATCCGCGTTGATCCGCACGTACTCCGCCGTCAGATCGCAGGAAAGAAACTCAAGCGCGGCGCTGCCGGATCCCAGCGCTATACGGATTTCATAGACCGGCTCTGACATATAAACATGCGCTTGATCATGATCGAAAGGGCATGCAGCGCCATGGCGGCAGATCTGCTGTTCACCCAGATATATATTGATCCGCTCAGGATTGATTTTCACTCCGGAATAGCCGATGGCCGACAGGATGCGTCCCCAGTTTGGATCAGCGCCCGCCCAGGCTGTTTTCACCAAAGGAGAATTGGCGATGGCACGGCCGATCTGCCGAGCCTCGCTTCGTGACCGCGCTTGTTCGATGTTGAGCCGAACCACGTGCTTCACACCCTCGCCGTCGGCCACGATCTGGGCCGCCAGTGACCGGCAGACTTTCGTCAGCGCCGCCTGGAATTCATTTCGCAACGACTTGAACTGCACCCCGCTCTTGCCGCTGGCCAGCAGCAGCGCCGTGTCGTTGGTGGAAGTATCACCATCAATGGAAATGTTGTTGAAGCTCTGGTCAGCCGCTTCTTTCAGGCAAGCTTGCAGTTCGCGCGGGCTTGCCGCCAGATCGGTGAACAGGTAAACCAGCATGGTCGCCATATTGGGGTGGATCATGCCTGCGCCCTTGGCCACGCCGGCGAGCACCACAGGAATCTGGTTATAAATAAGCGACTGTGACGCAACTTTCTTGTGAGTGTCAGTGGTTAAGATTGCATTGGCGAACCGATCAAACGCGTCAGGGCCGGGCGAAGCCGAATTTACAAGGGAGGGAATTGCGGTGTGAATTTTTTCCAGCGGCAGTTGCACGCCGATGATCCCGGTGGAAGACGGGAACACCCGATGTGGACTGACCTGAAGTTGCTTTGCCACTCCAATGCATACGCTGTTGGCGGCTTTCAATCCTTGTTTGCCGGTGGCGCAGTTGGCATTGCCGGCATTCACAATCAGAGCCCGCATCAGCCCTTGTCCGCGGCGCAAATGCTCGCGTCCCACTATTACCGGCGCAGCGACGATTTGATTGCGCGTAAACATGGCGGCGGCGGAAGCGCCGTCTGGAGCCAAGGCCAATGCCAAATCGGGCTTGCCGCTGGCCTTGATGCCGGCAGTACATGCGGAAAAAAGAAATCCCTGAGGAGGATTTGTGCTCACACGGTCAGCTTAACCAGCGGTTTTGGGATCTGCAAGTCGCGCACTCCGCTGTGTTTGGGAATCTCGCCGCGATACATCGCGATCTCGTCGCACGCGTTGAACGCTGGACAATGAAC
>JBARNL010000566.1:0-4282 GCA_049802955.1 Candidatus Angelobacter sp. | reverse complement strand
TGCGCAAGTGGGGCTCGACTCACTTGATTGCCAATCGCCTGCCGGTGAATGCGGTGCAGGAGCGGCTTGGTCATTCCCGTCCCGACATTGTTTTGATTCACTACGCGCGACTGCTGGATGAATCGGCTGTTGCTGCCGCAGCAACCGTGAGTTCGAAACTTTCAGCGCATTCTGCGGAGCTGGAAAATGCTGGTTTTAAACCATTTGGCAGCCAATTGGCAGCCAAACGGCAGCCAGTTTTTTCGCCTGTCGCCGTAAGTGATTGAAATGATGGAGGCGCGGGTCGGAATCGAACCGACGCATAAAGGTTTTGCAGACCTCTCCCTTACCACTTGGGTACCGCGCCCTTAACGTGAGTGCCCCGCTTGTGCTGGCCCTGTGAGCATACAACTCTCCGATGCGTGGGGCAACCGCGAGAAAAATCATGGAGCGGGAGACGGGAGTTGAACCCGCGACTTCGACCTTGGCAAGGTCGCACTCTACCACTGAGTTACTCCCGCTCAGAGGATGAACACATTATAACGTGATGAAAAATCAGGGTCAATGTGAGATCCGGTGATCTGTTGATCTGTTGATCCGGTGATCAGAAAAGCGAAAGGCTAAACGAGCCGAAGATTGACGGGGAACCAGACCCCCAGGAAAGCTCTTAATAAGTGAAATGATCTTCGAGGCTTCAGATCACCCGATCACGGCGATCACCAGATCTACCGATCACTAAGTCCTTCCCGTCCACTGCGGGTCGTTTTCCGGGGCCACGATCAAGCCATCGCGCATATGAATGATGCGGTCGCCGATCTCGGCTGCTTCAGGATTATGCGTGATCATCAGCACGGTTTGGCCGAATTGCTGGTTGGCGTCGCGCAGCATCTTCAGCACGATATCTGAGTTCTGCGAGTCCAAATTTCCCGTGGGTTCGTCGGCCAGGATCAGCGCCGGCCCATTCACCACGGCTCGCGCCAATGCAACCCGCTGCTGTTCTCCTCCGGAAAGCTCGGATGGCCGATGATCGAGCCGCCCGGCGATGCCCAGCATCTGCGTGACTTGATCAAAGAGTTTTTGGTCCAGGCCGTTCTTGCCGGCAATCTCGCGCGCAATCTCAATGTTTCCTTTAGCGGTGAGAGTGGGCAGCAGATTGAATTTCTGGAAGACAAATCCGATCTTCTGCTTGCGCATCTCCGTGCGCTGCGCATCGGAAAGCTGGGCAAAATCTGCGCCATCAATGGTTACACGGCCGGAGGTAGCTCGCGTGAGGCCGCCCAGAATATAGAACAGCGTTGATTTTCCGCTGCCGGAAGGACCGACGATGGTGACGAATTCGCCCTTCTCCACGCTGAAGCTAACACCACGAAGCGCGGGCACATCGACTTTGCCGATGCGGTAAACCTTGGTTACATTTTCAGCTTGGATGATTGGGGCCACTCAATCGATATTACCAGAGAGAGGATTAAGGGAAAGGGGCCAAACGGCGGCAAAGCGCGACATTCTATTCTGTCGCTGCGCTCCAAACCGCTAGTGAGTCGAACATCTGGTCCATTTTCTCTCCCTCCTGACGCGACCGGCTCGGCGTGGTCGGGCTTCGCCGTTTAATTCCACATAGGATTACCGCTGACGCTAACTTGCCGCCTGCATCCTGGCAGGCTCAGGCGCGGGTCCGCGCTTGGGTCCGCGCTTCTTCACCAGCATCAGCCGGATGCGTTCCAGCAACTCAATGGGGGCGTACATGCCTTTGGGCAAAAAGAGATCGGCGCGCGTGTCTTTCTCATAAAAACGTGTTTTGCCGGAAAAAAGAATGGCCGGAGTGCAGGCGGAAAGTTCTTTGATTTTGTTCACCAGCTCCGCGCCGTCAAGGCCGGGCATTTGCAGGTCGCTCAAAACCAGGTCAACGCCACCTTGTTTAAAGGCGTCCAGGGCCTGATGGCCGTTGCTGCACGCCAGCACGCGGTAACCGCGCGTTTCCAGCATTAGTTTTCGAATGGAGAGCGCCTGTTCATTGTCATCCACGCACAGAATCGTTCTTTTCGGTCGCATCTTTATTTTCCCCCTGAAATTTTTCCGTGCTGGCTGGCGCAGTTGCGTCAAGCGGAAGCTTTTTGCGGCTATGTTTGTTACTTTGGTTAAGGAACTTTACGGCATCCGAAGTGGGGAAAGCAAGTAACCGAAACGCCAACAAGTGGAAAACTCTGTGGAGAACTTTCTTCAAGCGGCAATCGTAACCGCAAAGCGCGGAAAATAGACCGCTTGCCGATTTTGATTATTCAAAAAATAAATTCTAATTTAGAAAATTAAAGTCCTGGCTACAAAAGAAATTCTCCGCGCGCTACTTCCGCCACGTGGCCCCCGACACAAACGTTGACGATCTGGTCGCCATTTCGTCCGGCGCTGAAAAATATCCGGCTGCGGCGCTTCATTTCCACGCCTTGCTCCATCAGCACTTGCTCATCGGCCGGAACCACGCAGTATTGCACCGCCCACGCGGCACATGGGCCGGCTGCGGAGCCGGTGGCTGGATCTTCACCGTTGTAGAAGATCATGCGCGATTGCAGCTTGGCCTCCAGGTTCAAAGTCTCGCGGGAAACAAAGTAAAAGAATTTTGCGTCGGACTTGTCGAGATAATCTTTCATGTTGGCCCATGTGGGCGAAAGCCTTTGCAGTACAGCGAGAGATTTCACCGGCACAATGGCGAATGCATTGCCGGTGCTTACGGTTTGGATGGGCAGATCGTCGGCGATGTCATCCACCGCGAGCCCTGCCGCGCGCGCCACGTCATCACGCGAATGCATATTTTTAAATTCCGGGTCACGCTGCGTCATCATGCCGAAAGGCAGCCCATCGCGCGTGGAGAAGCGCACAGGAATGCGGCCAACGTTGAGGTCAAGCGCAATTTCCTCCGCGCCGCGGTTGCCTCTCAAAACCATAGCAGTGCCCAGCGTGGGGTGCCCGGCAAACGGAAGCTCTTCAGTGGTGGTAAAGATGCGCACGCGCACGCCGCGTTCGCGCTCCGTAGCGGCATCGCGCGGCAGGATGAACGTGGTTTCAGAGAGATTGGTCTCTTTGGCCAGCGCCTGCATCTCCGCATCGGAAAGTCCACTGCCGTCGGCGAAGACGGCCAACTGGTTTCCTTCCAGCGGCACTGAGGTAAAAACATCTACCTGCACAAAGGGCAAACGGCGTTTGGTGTTTGACATTGGATTCATGCGACTCTACCCTCAGATTGCCAGAAATGCCAAGATTGCCAAAGAATCCAAATTGAAATGCTACGCAACACTGATTTTGTTAACAATATATATTGGGAATTCAGATTTTCAATTTTCACTTTTTGGCATTTTTGGCAATTCTCACCCGTCGCATTAAAGTCTATTCTCAACCATGAAGGCTTTCCGCAAACTGCTGGCTCGCACTCCCTTTTACGGCGTCTACAAATCGCTGGGACATTATCCTGATTACTGGTATTGGAAGCTGCGCGGCGAGCCGATCCGCTCTCCGCATCTGCTTAAGCAGCGCACCGTCTGTGAATACGCCAGCCGTTACGGGCTGCGCGTGCTGGTTGAGACCGGCACCTATTACGGCGAGATGGTTGCGGCCATGAAAAACCGTTTTGCGGAGATACATTCAGTGGAGTTTGATTCCGCGCTGGCGCAGCGCGCCGCAAAAAAGTTTTCCAGCACATCGCACGTTCATATTCATGAAGGCGACAGCCAGAAAGTTGTGCCGGAATTATTGAAGTCGCTGAAGGAGCCTGCGCTCTTCTGGCTGGATGCCGGTTATTACGGCTGGGCGGGCCTGCTGGGCGACAAAAAGCGGCTCACCAGCGAATTGGAATCCATTTTGCGCGATTCGCGCTACCAGCACGTGATCCTGATGGACGACGCGCGCGGCCTCAACGGCCAGAACGGCTCGCCTACGGTGTCTCAGCTCAGGCAGCAAATCGAAGCGGAGTTCCCCGGGCGGCGGGTGGAAGTGAAGCATGACATTCTGCGGATTATTCCGGAGTAGCTAAGTCAGGCGCCACCGCAAGCATCGATCACGTGCATTTTCAGGGATATCTTTTTTTGATCGATGGACAATGCCGGTGAATCGAAATCAGCACGCCTCAGTGCCTTTTTGCTATAGCCTCGTTGTACATCTAACTTAGGTCGGCGCTGCTTAAAAAACGGTTGGCTGCAAACTGGCGTATCAGTTCTAGCACTTTAAAAATACAAGTCGTTAGTGGAAGGAGTTTGCAGAAAATGGAAATCAAACGAGCTGGCTCGCAACTTTCCGGCAAGGGACCATCAGACTGGTT